>JBFHFG010000198.1:0-6073 GCA_041583815.1 Halovulum sp. | reverse complement strand
GTGCCGAAATCAGAAATCCGCAGATCGGGCAGTTCCTTGAGCGCCTGGATCTTTTCCCACACGCGGGTCATCGCGCGGGCATAGAGCACCTGAAGATCCAGCTTGCCCAGGTGCTTGAGTACCGCGCGCGAGCGGAGCTCCATCAGGATGGCGAGGGCGGGGACCTCCCACAGCATGACGTCGGCCCAGGGGCCCTCGAAGGTCAGCTCGTACTGGTCGCCCACGCGTTCCAGCTGGTATTCCGGCATCTGGAAATTGCGGAACCACTCGATGAACTCGGGCGTGAACATCCGCTGCTTGCCGTAGAACGTGTTGCCGCGCAGCCAGGTGATCTCGCCCCGCGACAGCCGCAGGGTCCGGACGTGGTCGAGTTGTTCGCGTAGTTCTTCCTCGGTGATCAGCTTGGCCAGTGGCACGTCGGTCGAGCGGTTGATCAGCGAGAAGGTCACGCGCACGTCCGGGTGCCGCTTCTGTACCGTCTGGCACATCAGCAGCTTGTAGAAATCCGTATCGAGCAGCGAGCGGACGATCGGGTCGATCTTCCAGGTGTGGTCGTGGACCCGTTGGGCAAGATCGATCATGCAAGCGTCACTCCGGCGGCGCGCAGGTTGGTCAGCGCCGCGTCGAGCGAGCCGTCGAGGTCGATGGCGCGGCAGGCGTCGAGGGCGACCGTCGCCTTGAAACCGCATTTCACCGCGTCCAGCGCGGACCATGCGACGCAGAAATCGGTGGCGAGACCGGCAAGCGTCAGCTCGGTGATGCCGCGGTCACGCAGGTAACCGGCAAGGCCGGTCTGCGTCTTCTGGTCATTCTCGAAAAAGGCGGAATAGCTGTCGATCTCCGCACGGAAGCCCTTGCGAAGGATCAGATCCCCGCCGAGGCGCAGGTCCTTGTGAAACGCCGCGCCCTCGGTGCCCTGCACACAGTGGGCGGGCCAGAGGACCTGGGTGCCGTAGGGCATTTCGGTGGTCGAGAAAGGTGCCGCGCCGGGGTGGTTGCCGGCAAAGCTGAGATGGTCCGTCGGGTGCCAGTCCTGCGTGTAGAGGACGCTGTCGAACCGATCCATCATCGCGTTGATCCGGGGAACGACCGCATCGCCATCGGTCACGGCCAGCGCGCCGCCTGGGCAGAAGTCGTTCTGCACGTCGATGACGAGCAGGGCGTGGGTCATGCATGTCCTCCCTGCGGATTTGAACCCGCTATCCAACGGGTTGTCGCCGCTGGCCGCTGGCGCGTCAAGGGCGGGCGCGCGTCAAGGCCGGAGCAGGCGGCGTGGTGCGGCGGTAGATGCCTCCGACGGGGATATTTGAGGGAAAGTGGAAGGGTTGCGCGCCCGCGCGGCCGCGTGCAGATCAGTGGCGGGGTTTGCCGCGCGCTTCGTCCAGAGCGGTGCTGGCGGGGCCTTCGTCGGCGCCGAACGGGGTCATCTGCGCGACGATGACGCTGTTCTCGTCGAGGGCACGCTGCATCAGGTCGCGTTCCTCGGTGTCGATCTCGTGGCCGTCGGCGAGGCGGTCGGAGAGCGTGCCGTACCCGGTCACGTCAAGCGGCGCGAGGTCGGCCTGGCGCAGGATGGCGACGGTTTCGCGGACGGCTTCTTCTTCGTCCACGCCCGAGGCGTAGCAGAGCAGGCCGGCGCCCGCGCACTCCTCGGGGAGGCCGTCGCCGGGTTTGCGCCCGACCTCGACCAGCAGGGTATAGACCTGGTGCGGTTTCTTCGTCTTGATCATGCGCTCTCCGTTGCCAGAGCCGGGCGCCGGGGGCAAGCGGATTGCGCAGCGCGGGTCAGGCGCTGCGGGTGCGCAGTTTGCGCCAGCCCCAGATCAGCAGGCAGGCGCCGACCAGTGCCACGACGAACTGACCAAGCCAGCCGCCCAGCGTGCCGCCGAGGATCAGGCCGAGGACCGCGTTCAGGATGAGCGCGCCGAGGATCCCGAGCACGATGTTGGTCAGCAGGCCGTGGTCCGCGTTCATCACCTTCTCGGCCACCCAGCCGGCGAGGCCGCCGATGATGATCGCGCCGAGCCATCCGATACCTGACATGATGTCCTCCTATTTCGTCCCGAGGGTGGCGGGGATCGCCGCCCGTCGGGGACTCAAGCGCGGAGGCGGGGAAATGTTCCCCGATGCCGGAAATCGATGCTGCTCAGTCGCGCAGCAGGTCGTTGATCGAGGTCTTGGAGCGGGTGCCCTCGTCGACCTGTTTCACGATGACGGCGCAATAGAGGTTCACGCCGCCCTTCGACGGCATCGAGCCCGAGACCACGACCGAGTAGGGCGGTACCTCGCCAAAGGTGACCTCGCCGGTTTCGCGGTTCACGATCTTGGTGGACTTGCCGAGGTAGACGCCCATGCCCAGGACCGAGCCCTCGCGGACGATGCAGCCCTCGACCACCTCGGAGCGGGCGCCGATGAAGCAGTTGTCCTCGATGATGGTGGGGCCGGCCTGCATCGGCTCCAGCACACCGCCGATGCCGACGCCGCCCGAGAGGTGCACGTTCTTGCCGATCTGCGCGCAGGAGCCGACGGTGGCCCAGGTGTCGACCATCGTGCCCTCGTCGACATAGGCGCCGAGGTTCACGAAGCTGGGCATCAGCACCACGCCGGGGGCGATATAGGCGGACTTGCGCACGACGCAGTTCGGCACGGCGCGGAAGCCCGCGTCCTTCCAGTCCTTCTTCTTCCAGCCTGCGAACTTGCTGTCGACCTTGTCCCACCAGTCGCCGCCCTGCGGGCCGCCGGACTGCTTTTCCATGTCCTTGATGCGGAACCCCAGCAGCACCGCCTTCTTGGCCCACTGGTTCACATGCCAGGTGCCGTCGGCGCTGCGTTCGGCAACGCGGAGCTTGCCGCTGTCGAGCGCGTCGAGCGTATGCTCGATCGCGTCGCGCGTCTCGCCCTTGGTTTCGGGGGTGATCTGGGCGCGATTGTCCCAGGCGGTCTCGATGGCGGTTTCCAGGGAGGCGACGTCCATTGGGATCCTCGGTTGGGCTGGTGAAAGTCGAGCACAGGCTATAAGCCGGTGTGGACGTGGGCGCAATTGTCCGCAAGAGGAGGTTCTGCATGACTGACAGCCAGGCGCATCGGCGTTTCCCCGATGCCGAGCGGGACAAGACACAGGCGGCCGAGGTTCCGGCGACGCCGCAGACGCAGTCGCCGTCCTATCGGCTGGCCTTTGCGGACCAGGACTTCCTGCTGCGCGACGAGCTGCGCCCGGTGCGGTTGCAACTGGAATTGTTGAAGCCCGAGATGGCCCTGGTCGAGGCGGGCATCCGGTCGACCATCGTGATGTTCGGCGGCGCACGAATCCCGGCCCCGGCCGAAGCCGACGGCGCGCGGACCGAAATGCTGGCGAAGCTGTCGAAATACTACGACCAGGCCGAGGAGTTCGCCCGGCTCTGTACCGAGGAAAGCCTGCGCCATGACGGTTGTGAGGATGTCATCATCACCGGCGGCGGACCCGGTGTGATGGAGGCGGGCTGTCGGGGCGCGGATGCGGCTGGCGGCAAGTCGATCAGCCTGAACATCGTGCTGCCGCACGAGCAGGCGCCGAACCTTTACGCCACGCCAGAGTTCGCGTTCAACTTCCACTATTTCGCGATCCGCAAGATGCACTTCCTGATGCGGGCCAAGGCGATCACCGTGTTCCCCGGCGGCTTCGGTACGCTGGACGAGCTGTTCGAGACGCTGACGCTGGTGCAGACCGGCCGCATGGCGCCGCTGCCGATCCTGCTGTTCGGCAAGGAGTTTTGGGAAAGCATCCTGAACTGGGAAGCGCTGGCCGAGGCCGGCACCATCGGTCCGAACGACCTGGACCTGTTCCGCTATGTCGAGACGGCGGAAGAGGCGTTCGAGATCGTGCGCGACTGGCAGGCCTGAGGCGCGCGGCGGTCTAGCCGCCGGGGCGGATGCGGGGTCGGGGGCGTGGCGATTGGCCCGTTCCCGGGGATACGCCGGTCGTGCTGTCATCCTCGACCAGGAACTCGACGATCTGCGTGACCTGGAAAAAGCTGCCATTGTCATCTGAAATCAGCATGACCCGCGTCCGGCCTTGCGGGTCTTGCCAGACCTCGATGCCTTCGAGGTTATCGTAGCGCCCGGTGCGGCTGTCCAGCAGCACGGTTTCGGCTGACAGTCCGCGCGGTGTGATCTCGAACCGGCGCACGCGGGTCGAGAACCCCAGCAGCCCGGCGAAATCCCGTTCCAGCAGGTAGAGCCGACCGTCTGGGCCAAGGGCCGCGCCGGTGACCAGATGAGGCGGCTTGCGAGGGATGGTGTAGGGCACCGACCAGCTTTCGCCATCCAGTCGGTAGACCGGGTAGGGGCGCGACAGCGTGCCCGAGCGTTCGGGGATGGCGTGTACGCGCCCGTCCGGCCCGGTGAACAGCGCCTCGAGCCCCGAGTTGTTCTGAAGCGCCCGGAACTCGGCCGCGCGGGGCAGCAAGGTGGCGGGGCCGTCGATGCTGTCATGGGCGACAACGCGGTGGTTCGCCTCGTACGAGATGTAGAACCGCCCGTCGCCGCCGATGGTCAGCCCCTCGGCGTCGACGTCGTAGCGGGTCACCGGGTTGCCGCGCGAATCCAGCAGCGGGCCGATGGCGTCCAGCCGCACGCCGGTCAGCCGGCCGTCGGTGCGTTCCAGCGTCGCCCGGCCCCAGTGACCCTTGTCCGAGATCGCGGTCAGACCGGTGCCGTCCGCGTCCAGCACGATCCCCGACCACGAGCCGAACCCCTTCGACGGGTCGCGCCAGGTGACGACGGCGTCCTCGACCATTCGCCCGTCCTGCGCGCTTGCGGCTTCGGGCCACAGGCCCAGCCCCGCCAGCACCACGACGGCGCTGGCGGCGATCAGCGCAGGACGGCAGCGCATTGCTGCGGCAGGTCGGCCAGCGTCACCACGGATTTGCGCTTGGGCGGCGGTGCGTTCGGATCGGGCTTTGCGGGTTTGAGCGCGTCGGTGACCCACCAGACCGCGTCTTCGCAGCCATCGCCGGGCGGGATCGGGTCCTGCTCGCGGCAGGCACTGTTGCCGTCAGGGCAGTTCAGGCGCACGTGGAAATGGTAGTGATGGCTCCACCACGGGCGGATCTTGCGCAGGTAGGTGCGGTCGCCGGTCTCGTCGGCGCACATCTGCAGCTTGACCGGGGCGGTGACGAAGATCCGCGCTACGGCGGGGTCCTGCGCCGCGGCGCGCAGGATGCGGTGGTGCGCGGCGGTCCAGTTGCCATTGACGCTGCGCTGATCCGCGCTGCGGACCGAGATCGACGACAGGCTCTCCCGCTCGGCCCGGGTCAGTTTCAGGTTCATCGCCGGCTTCATCCAGATGTCGATGTCCAGACCCAACTGGTGACTGGCGTGTCCGGTCAGCATCGGTCCGCCGCGTGGCTGGCTGATGTCGCCGATGTAAAGACCGTTCCACCCCGCGCGCGTGGCGGCAATGGACAGTCGTTGGATGAAGGCGATGGCGTCGGGGTGCGCCCAGTTGCGGTTGCGCGATAGGCGCATCGCCTGCCATGTCGGTCCGGTTTCGGGCAGTTGCTGCGCCCCCACAAGACAGCCCTTGGCATAGCTGCCGAAACTGGCGGGTGCATGTTCGGACGGGGTCGCCTTGGCCCCGAACAGCTGTTTCGCGGGCGTTTGTGCCAGCACCGGCCCCGGCGTTGCCGCGGCGGTGATCAGGATGGCCGTCAGGGCCAGGATTTTGCGGATCATGCTCGGGCCTCTTGTTGGGGTTTTGCCCAGTGTAGCATAACCAGCCCGAGTGCGAAGAGGGCGATCACCGGGCTGACCCCCAGCGCCTGCGATCCGCTGACCTGCGTGGCCAGGCCAATAAGCAAGGGCGCCAGGAAGGCGGTGGCCTTGCCGGACAGGGCATAAAGGCCGAATGCCTCGGTCATGGGCAGCCGACCTTCGGCCAGGTGCACCAGCAGAGTGCGCGACGCCGCCTGAAGCGCACCTGCGCCCGCGCCCATCAGCCCGCCGCAGATCATGAAGACGGTGTCGGGCAGGGTGCTGCCGGGGCTGACCTCCAGTCCCAGCACCATCTGCCGCGAGGTGGTCAGCGCCACGACCG
>JBFHFG010000197.1:0-6105 GCA_041583815.1 Halovulum sp. | reverse complement strand
GGGGACGTCCACATGGTGGACGAGCTGGGCTCGAAATCGACCAAGACGGTCGAGGCGCTGATCTCGCCGGGATGCGCGCTGATCGGCCGGACCCTGGGTGAATTGCGCCTGCGCCGTCGATACGGCGTCTACCCGCTGGCGGTGCACCGGCGGAACCAGAACATTGGGCGGCAGCTGGACGACGTGACAGTCCGGGTCGGCGATACCCTGCTGCTGGAAGGCGCACCCGAGGACATCCGCCGCCTTGCGCTGGACCAGGGGCTGGTGGACATCTCGCATCCGACGGCGCGGTCCTACCGGCGCAGCCACATGCCGCTTGTGCTGATGGTGTTGGCGGGGATCGTGGGGTTGGCCGCGCTGGACGTGGCGCCTATCTTCGCGCTGGCGATCCTGGGTGTGGCGCTGGTGCTGGCGGCGCGATGTATCGACGCGGACGAGGCATTCGGTTTCATCGAGGGCAGGCTGCTGATCCTTATCTTCTCGATGCTGGCCGTGGGGCAGGCGCTGGATGCATCGGGGGCGGTCGCGCTGATCGCCAATGCGGTGGCGCCGACGCTGATGAACCTGCCCGGGCCCTTGCTGATCTGGGGCATTTTCCTGATGACCTCGGTGCTGACCGAAATGATGTCGAACAATGCGGTCGCGGTCGTGGTTACGCCGGTGGCGATCGGCCTGGCTGGGGCACTGGGCGTGGATCCGCGGCCGCTGGTGGTGGCGGTGATGGTGGCGGCCTCGGCCAGTTTCGCGACGCCGATCGGGTATCAGACCAACACGCTGGTCTATGGCCCGGGCGGCTATCGCTTTTCGGATTTCCTGAAGATCGGCGCGCCGTTGAACCTGAGCCTGGGCCTGGTGGCGAGCCTGGCGATCCCATTCTTCTGGCCGCTACACTGACCTGGCGGAGGCGCTGACGCGCCACGACTTTTCCCCCGGTTTCGCCTGCGGCGCAACCGGGACCCGCCGCGCCCCGGCACCGTTACACCCGTGTCCTGTTGTCAGACTGTCACAAAGCCTTGCTAAGCCGCAACGATCAGACAATCGGAGTGGTCTCAATGCTTGGAAAACTGCTGGCCGGTACGGCTCTTATGGCAGTTGCGGCCGGTTCTGCCGCCGCACAATCGAATTTCAACCGGATCGCCTCGTTCGCGACTCCGCTGAACATGGCGGAGGGCGAGGATACCTCGCGCGAGACCGCCCCCGAGATCATCGACGTGACCGGCAACGGCATGACGCTTGTCTACACCGACAGCCCGCTTGGCGTGCTGGGGCGCATCGACATCACCGATCCGGCGAACCCGAAACCGCTGGGCAATACCGTGCTGAACGGCGAGCCGACCTCGGTCGCTGTCGCCGCGCAGCGCGCCTATGTCGGGATCAATACCTCGGAAAGCTATACCAAGCCATCGGGCGCGCTGGCGCTGATCAACGCGAACAACGGCAAGGAGCTTGCGCGCTGCGACCTTGGCGGCCAGCCCGACTCGGTTGCCGTGGCCCCCGATGCCAGTTTCGTCGCCGTCGCCATCGAGAACGAGCGTGACGAGGACCTGAACGACGGCGTGATCCCGCAGATGCCCGCCGGTACCGTCGCCATCGTGCCCACCGAGGGTCGCGAGATGGACTGCGACGGCATCATCTTCGCCGATCTGACCGGCCTTGCCGAAGTCGCCCCGTCCGATCCCGAGCCGGAGTTCGTCGATATCAACGCGGATGGCGAGATCGTCGTCACCCTGCAGGAAAACAACCACATCGCCGTGCTCTCGCGCGATGGCCAGGTGATCAGCCATTTCTCCGCCGGGACCGTCGACCTTGAGGGCATCGACACCGAGGAAGAGGGCGCCTATCGCTTCGACGGCGCGCAGCCCGGCCGCAAGCGCGAGCCGGACGCGGTCAAGTGGATCAACAAGAACCGGTTGGTGATCGCCAATGAAGGCGACTACGAGGGCGGTTCGCGCGGGTTCACCATCTTCCACAAGGACGGCACGGAACTGTTTGAAAGCGGCACCGCGTTTGAGCAGGCCGTGATCCGCGTCGGCCACTACCCCGAGGCCCGGTCCGGCAACAAGGGCGCTGAGCCCGAGTCAGTCGAGGTTGGCCGCTATGACGGCACCACCTATGTCTTCGTCGGCTCCGAGCGCGGCTCTGTCGTCGGGGTCTACGAACTGGTCGAGCAGGAGCCCATCCTGCGCCAGATGCTGCCGTCGGGCATCGGCCCCGAAGGGATTCTGGCGATCCCCGGCCGCAACCTGCTGGTCACTGCGAACGAGGGCGATCTGGGTCCGGACGGCGGCGTACGCGCTCATGTCATGATTTACGAGTTGCAGGACGCGCCGGCGGCCTATCCGACCATCACCAGTGAAGGCGCGGACGAGCTGTTCGGCTTCTCGGCGCTGTCGGGCCTGGCCGCCGATCCCGAGCAACCCGGCAAACTTTACGCAGTGAACGACAGTTTCATGGGCCTGCAGCCGCGGATCTTCGAGATCGACGCCACGCAGAAACCGGCGCGGATCACCGGCTATATCGACGTGAACCGCGACGGCGCCCCGGCGCAGAAGATGGACATGGAAGGCATCGCCGTGGACCCCGAAGGCGGGTTCTGGGTGGTCAGCGAAGGCCGCACCGACCGTCTGATCCCGCACGCGATCTACAAGGTCGGTGGCAAGGGCAAGATCCTTCGCGAGATCCCGTTCCCGGCCGAACTGCTGGCGGTCGAGAAGCGTTTCGGCGCCGAGGGCATCACCCTGGTCGGTGACACGCTGTGGATCGCGATCCAGCGCGAATGGGCGGACGATCCGAAGCATCACGTCAAGCTGGTCTCCTACAACCTGGAAACCGAGGAATGGGGCGCGGTGCACTATCCGACCGAGGCCCCGGAAACCGGTTGGGTCGGCTTGTCCGAGATCACGTTGCACGGCGACTACGTCTACATCGTCGAGCGTGACAACCAGATCGGATCGGCTGCCGTCACCAAGAAGCTGTACCGTGTGCCGCTGTCCCAGATGAAGCCCGCACCGCTGGGTGGCGACCTGCCCGTGGTCGAGAAGGAGCTGGTTCGCGATCTGCTTCCCGACCTGATGCAGTGGAACGGCTATGCCCAGGACAAGATCGAGGGTTTTGCCATCGACGCGTCCGGCGAAGGGTTCGTTTTGACCGACAACGACGGCGTGGACGACCATTCGGGCGAGACGCTGTTCTGGTCCATCGGCAAGATGTGACCCGAACCGATACCGGTTGAAGACGACAGCGCCTGCCGGGTCCCCCGGCGGGCGATTTCCATTGGAGGGCAGGCGCAACACACTGCCAGGGCCAGCCTGCGCCGGTTCAATCGGGTCTTTCCCCGATCCAAGGTCACATCCCCGTGGGGGCCGCGCGCCCGGTCTGGAAGCGCCGGGGGACGTGCTTAAGTGCCCGGTACACAACCCGGATGAAAAATCAGGAGCCATACATGCCCGCAACGAAACTACAGGCAGGCGAAGCCTTTCCGAAACTGAGTGTTCCGCAACTGGGGGGCGGCACGCTCGAGCTGGGGACGCCGGCCGACGGGCGCGACTGGCAGCTGGTCGTGGTTTACCGGGGCAAGCATTGCCCGATGTGCACCACCTATCTGAAAGAGCTGAACGGCCTGCTTGAAGATTTCAGAGAGTTGGGCGTCGACGTGGTCGCTGTCTCGGGCGATCCCGAGGAGAAGGCGCAGGCCCACATGGACGCGGTCGAGCCGCGCTTCCCGGTCGGTTATGATCTGTCGATTGAACAGATGGCGGCGCTTGGCCTGTACATCTCGGACCCGCGGTCGCCCCAGGAAACGGACCGGCCCTTTGCCGAGCCGGGGATCTTCGTGGTGAACGCCGAGGGAGGCATCCAGATCCTGGATATCTCTAACGCGCCGTTCGCACGGCCTTCGCTTCAGTCGCTGGTGGGCGGCATTCGCTTCGTCCGCAACCCCGAGAACAACTATCCCATCCGCGGCACGCACGCGGCCTGATCGGGGGGTAGGGCGGGGCGGCGTACACTCGCCGCCCCGTCGATCTTTCCACCCGTCAGAGGGTGAATTCTTCCAGCTTCACGCTGGCCTGCGGCGGGGTTTCCGCCCAGTCCGCGTTCCACGGCACCTCGGTGACGGTGCAATAGGCGGGGGCGCCTTCGGCCACGCTGCCGCGCGCAAAGAACGCCAGGCCGGGCGCGATCTCGGTCTCGCCCGCCGCCAGGCGCGTGTTGTTCAACACCTGTCCTTCCAGCGCGGTCACAGCGGCCGAGCCTTCGGATGCGATCGCGCCGCAAACCTCGGTCATGCCGCCGTTGTCACGCACCGCATAGGCGATTCGGGTGGTTGCATCGCTGTCGGCCCAGTCGATGGTGGTAACCTGGAAGCCGGGGCCGACGGCCAGCGTGGGCACCTGCGGCTGCACGGTGTCACATGCGGCCAGCGCGCCGGCGCACAGGATCAGCGCGGCGATTTGGGATCTGTGCATGGGTCTCTGCCTCGTATGTTCGGCTTTGATATCCGGTGCGGTCGCGCCGCCGGGACGGACCGTACGTCAAGTCAATCCGATGCCGCGATGCTTGTAAACAGGGTGTCAAAATGCTCCAGTAATCAACGGCAATCATCACTTAACGGAGTATTCCCGATGACCCTGCGCGCGCTTCTTCTGGCCGGTGCCAGCGTCGCCGTTTCCGCCTTTCCGGCGATGGCGGAGTTCAACCTGACGATCCTGCACACCAACGATTTCCATTCCCGGTTCGAACCGATCAGCAAATACGACAGCGGTTGTTCGGCCGAGGACAACGAAGCCGGTGAATGCTTCGGCGGCTCGGCTCGCCTGGTCACGGCGGTCGAGGACGCGAAGTCCCGGGCCGCGAACTACCTGCTGGTGGACGGCGGCGACCAGTTCCAGGGCACCTTGTTCTACACCTATTACAAGGGCAAGGCCGCAGCCGAGATGATGAACAAGATGGGCTATGACGCGATGACCGTGGGCAACCACGAATTCGACGATGGCCCCGAGGTGCTGCGCGGCTTCATGGATGCCGTCGACTTCCCGGTGCTGATGTCCAACGCCGACGTCTCGGGCGAGCCGCTGCTGGCCGACGTGTTGATGAAATCCACCGTGATCGAAAAGGGCGGCGAGAAGATCGGCCTGATCGGCCTGACCCCGCTGAACACGCCTGAACTGGCCAGCCCGGGCAAGAACATCATCTTCACCGATCCGTCCGACGCGGTCGCGGGTGAGGTCGCCAAGCTGGAAGAGCAGGGCATCAACAAGATCGTCGTGCTCAGCCACTCGGGCTATGGCGTCGACCAGACCGTCGCCGCGAACGTGCCGCAGATCGACGTGATCGTCGGCGGCCACACCAACACCTACCTGTCGAATACCTCGAACAGTGCCGAGGGTCCGTACCCGACGATGGTCGGCAATACCGCGATCGTGTCGGCCTATGCCTACGGCAAGTTCCTGGGTGAGCTGAACGTCACCTTCGATGACGACGGCAATATCGTCGAGGCCACGGGCGAGCCGATCATCATGGACGCCGCTGTGACCGAGGACGAGGAAACCGTCGCGCGCATCGCCGAGCTGGCCGGGCCTCTTGACGAGATTCGCAACAAGGTCGTCGCCGAGACCTCGGCCCCGATCGAGGGCGACCGCACCGTCTGCCGCGCAATGGAATGCGAGATGGGCAACCTGGTTGCCGATGCCATGCTGGACCGCGTGAAGGACCAGGGCATTCAGATCGCCATTGCGAACTCGGGCGGTTTGCGCGCGTCGATCGATGCGGGCGAGGTGACGATGGGCGAAGTGCTGACCGTACTGCCGTTCCAGAACACGCTGTCGACTTTCCAGGTCAGCGGCGCGACCCTGCTCGAGGCGCTCGAGAACGGCGTCTCTCAGGTCGAGGAAGGCGCCGGACGCTTCCCGCAGGTTGCCGGCATGAAGTTCACCTGGGACGCGACCGCCGAGCCGGGCAGCCGGGTGGACGACGCGATGGTCGAGGTCGATGGCGGCTATGAGCCGATCGACCCCGAGGAAACCTACGGTGTCGTGTCGAACAACTTCGTGCGCGGCGGCGGTGATGGCTATGCGATGTTCACGGACGCGCAGAACGCCTATGACT
>JBFHFG010000196.1:0-6127 GCA_041583815.1 Halovulum sp. | reverse complement strand
CTGATCTCGATGCCGCCGGTCCCCGAGGCCTGGCGTGCGGGCGGCACCGGCGTGCTGCTGGCCGGTGTCGCTGTGGTCGCCACGATAGTTGTGGCTGTACTGGCCCGCGCCCGGCTGGAAGGCAGGCTGAAAACACTGGCGACGCTGGTGATCGTTGCCGTCGGCTATTTCGTGACCCGCCATTTCTACGACCCGGCCGTCGATGCGATCGAGGCGGTGGACCCGGCCAAGACCGGCTACCTGGGCGGGCTGGGCCTGCCGATCCTGCTGGGCTGGCTGGCAGGCGGCGTCGCCGCCGCGGGCGTTGCCTGGGTGATCGGCAAGGTCGCGCTGGGCCTGCGCTCGGACTACCTGGCGATCGCGACGCTGGGGATTTCCGAAATCATCATCGCTATCCTGAAAAACGAGGACTGGCTGAGCCGCGGCGTCAAGAACGTCACCGGCCTGCCCCGCCCCGTGCCCTACGAAGTACAGCTTCAACAGGAGGCGTGGTTCATCGACCTTGCCGCCCGCTGGGGGCAGGACGCGGGCCAGTTCTCGGGCGTCATCGTCAAAGGCATGTACGCGGTGCTGTTCACCATCGTGCTGTTGATCCTATATGCACTGGCACAGCGTGCGCTGGCGTCGCCCTGGGGCCGGATGATGCGCGCGATCCGCGACAACCGCGACGCGGCCTCGGCGATGGGCAAGAACGTCACCAAACGGCATCTGCAGGTGTTCGTCCTGGGCTCGGCGGTTGTCGGGATCGGCGGCGCCATGCTGACCACGCTGGACGGCCAGTTCACGCCGGGTAGCTATCAGCCGCTGCGCTACACCTTCCTGATTTGGGTGATGGTGATCGTGGGCGGCTCGGGGAACAACACCGGCTCGATCCTGGGCGCGTTCCTTGTCTGGTTCGTCTGGGTCGAGGCGGAACCCGCCGGGATCTGGCTGATGGATACGGTCTCGACCGTGCTGCCCGAGGGGTCGGCGCTGTCGGCGCACTTGCTGGACGCGGCACCGCACCTGCGGCTGTTCCTGATGGGGCTGATCCTGCTGGTGGTGCTGCGGTTCAGCCCGCGCGGCCTGATCCCCGAACCGCGCCGTTGAGCGGCGCGGCCAAGATCAGCAGCGCCCCCAGGCCGACGCACAGGGTCATCACCAGCGCCATCGGCAGCGCGGTGCCATCGAAATACTGCGCCGACAGGTATCCGGCCGCTGCAGAAAGCCCCAGCTGCAACGACCCCAGCAAGGCCGAGGCCGGTCCTTGCGGAGCATCCGCAACCACGCCCAGCACCTCGAGTGGGCCGGCGGCCAACACCAGCGCCAAGCTGCCAGCATAAAGCGAGACGGGCACAAGCACGGTCACCGCGTTCAGATGCCCGGCCAGCAGCGGCAGAACCAGCAGCAGCATCGCTACCAGTGTCGCGAACCCGCCCAGCCGTAGAACCTGCCGCGCCGAGATCCGCTGGCCGATCCGCGAGGCGATGGCATTGCCCATCACGAACGCCGCAACGACGACCAGGTTGGTCATGCCGTACCGTTCGGTCGGCAAGCCGATCAGGTCGATGAAGACTACGGGCGCCGTCGTCACATAAGCATAGAAGGCCGCAAAGATCAGCGAGATGCCGACCGCGGGGCCAAGGAACCGAAAGTTGCCCAGCAACCGCCGATAAGCAACGAGCGTGCCGCGCAGGTTCAGGCGACGCACCTCGGGCAGGGATTCGGGCACCTGGCGCCAGAACACTGCCGCCACCGCCAGCGCCAGCGCGGCGACGAACCAGAACCCCGCCTGCCAGCCGAACCAGATGTGCAGGTACCCGCCGATCAGCGGCCCGATCGCGGGGGCCATGCCCAGCGCTGCGCCATAGATCGCCATCACAGCCAGTGCCCGGCGCGGCCCGTAAAGCTCCCGGATCATCAGCACGATGACCACCGATGGCACGCTGGAGAACAGGCCCTGCAAGAAGCGGCCCGACAGCAACCAGCCCATGTCAGGGGAAAGCGCGCACCCGATCGAGGTTGCCGCGAAGGCAAGAAATGCGCCCAACAGCAGGCGGCGGCGCCCAATGGCATCCGCCACCGGCCCGTGGACCAGTTGCGCCAGTGCATAGGCAGCCAGGTTGATGCTGACAGTCATCTGCGCAGCGGTGATCGAGGTGCCGAACGCCTGGGGCAGATCGGGGATCGACGGCGTGATCAGATCGGTGGACAGGATGCTGACCGCAGTGCAGGCAGCAAGAATATAAGGCACGGTGCGCCCCGGCGGGGGCCGCGTCATCGCTGTAGACAAACCAAGGGCCTCAGCCGATTTCGCGGAAGTTGCCCGTCGATGCGAAACCGCGCGCGTTGCTGTCCTGCCAGTGCCGGCTGTCGAACTCGCCGAAAGCGCTGGGGTGGATGAACTCGTCCCGGAACCACGGGTACTTGCTGGCGTCAAAGGCGCTGATCAGCCAGTCGATGATCGTGGCGATGCGGGGCGTGCGGCGCGCGTCCGGGTGATAGGTCATCCAGATGTCGATGCGGTGGTGGATGCCGATGTCGATCGGCACCAGGTCCGCGCCCAGCGCCGAGGCGAACGTCGGCAGACCGCCGATGCCCGCGCCACGCTCGACCGCGTAGAAATGCGCGGCGGATGAGTTGGTACGGATGCCGACAACACCCTCGATATCCTCGATGCCCAGGTAGCGAGGCCAGGCCCCCTCGTCCAGCTGAGGGCCGACCTGATCGACCAGCCGGTGATCCAGCATTTCGGCCCGGCTTTGCGGCACGCCGTAAACATCGATGTAACGGCGCGAGGCATAGGGGTAGACGTGAAGCGAGGCCAGCCGACGCCGCATCACGTGTGGATTTTGTGGCTCGGTGAACTGGATCGCGACGTCGGCCTCCATGCGGCTGACGTCGACAGGAACTTCGGCCGCCTTGAGGTCGATGACCATCATCGGGTTGCCGCGCTGAAATTCGATCAACCGCGGCATCAGCCAATAGGAGCCGATACCCTCGGTCGCGGCGATGCGGACGATGCCGCGCTTGTTCGGATCGAACGTCTCGATCCGGCGCTGGAAGTCGAACGCTCCCTGCTCGATCTGGTTGGCGCTGGAAACCAGGCGCGACGCTTCGCGCGTCAATTGAACGCCGTTGGGCAGCCGGTCGAACAGCTGGAATCCCAGTTCTTCTTCCAACGCACTGATTCTGCGCACAACTGTAGAGCTAGTCAGACCAAGCTTCTTTGCCGCCGCCCTAAAGCTCAAGGCACGCGCACAGGCCAGGAAAACCTTCAAATCATCCCAAGAAGGGTCCGGAGTCGCGTGTTTCATGTCGCCCCGCTGCAAATCCGCATCAGTCCATTGCAAACACTATGCGCTGCAAAGGCGAAATCGGCAAGCTAATTTTCAACCGTAAATACTCTTGTATGGCAGAATTAGGGAGGAAGTTTGGTCTTTTTGGCCGAATAGAGCGCGTCATGATGCATCTCGCCAAGGAATTCGACACCCTCGACCCTGAACCGGCAAGACGCCGTGTAATGGTGACCCGGGCCCGTTACGTCGAATTGCGGGCGATTTACCCCCGGGCGGCTGCCGCGCTGATGCAGCGCATGGCCAGTCTGGATACTTGCGAAAGTATACGAAAACGGCATCTGGACAACCTGTGGTCGATCATCGATCGCCGCAGTGGCGAGCTTATCGGCATGTACGCGATGGCGATGCTGACCGAGGAGGACCGTGCCGCCCTGCTGGACGGCAGCTTCGAGGCGCACGATCCGCGGCTGTCCCACGTGGCAGCCACCGGAGAGCCCGTCGCCGCGATCTACAAGTGGGGTGTCTTCGCGCCGGCCATGGCGGCCGCTGCAATCCCCCTGATCGCGGAACGGCTGTCGACGCCGGACTATCGCGACCTGGACCTTTACGGAAACGGATCCACGCCCGCGGGGCGCCGCATCATGCGCTCGGTCGGATTTCGGCCGGTCGATGACCCACGCACACCCAACCTGTTCCTGTACCCGCGCCTGGCCACGCGAATGCGCGGCTAGACAGTTCCCCGCCCCAGTTCGGGGCCCCACCCCACGTCTTCAATACCGACTATAGAATATCAGGAGTTCCCCCAATGCCCGACGGTCAAATCGCATTCGGCGCCGAAGCCCACACCGCTACGCCTGCCCGCCCGCGCCCGAAACTTGCCGTGACTACCGCCAAGACCATCGAAGACATCATGCGCGTCACCACGATCCGCGCTGCCGTCTACATGGCCGAACAGGATTGCCCCTACGAGGAAGAGTTCGACGGCAACGACTTCTGCGCCACCCACATGATCGGCTGGGTCGACGGTGAGCCGGTGGCCTGCGTCCGCATCCGTTATTTCGGTGGTTTCGCCAAGATCGAGCGCCTGGCCGTCCGGCCGCGCTATCGCAAGTCGCGCATCGCGTTCAAGATGATCCGCGCCGCCTTCGACCACTGCTTGCGCAAGGGCTTCACGAAGATCCTGGGCCACGCCCGGAACGAACTCATCCCTCTTTACAAAATGTTTGGATGCCGCGTGGCAGACACGGGCCGTAGCCTTGTGTTCTCCGATTACTCCTACACCGAAATGATCTGGGAAGGTGAATTGCCCGAGAATGCCATCACCCTGGAAAGCGATCCCTACGAACTGCTGCGCCCCGAGGGCGAGTGGGACCGCCGCGGCGTGCTGGAAGACTCGGTCGATCGTACCGCCGAGCAGAGCAGCTATGCCATCGCAGCCGAATAAGGAACCAGGCGTATGAGCGTCATCATCAGACCTGCGGAAAGCGTCTTTCGGCGCACCACGCCGCTTGTCCTCGTCTTCGGCGCGTATCGCCGATTCGACGCGGACAAGCCGCTATCCGGCGAGGAACTCGAGACGATCACCAAAGTTGTCGCACTGTCTCGCCGGCTTCACGCCCCGCTCGCCTTCTCGCGCGTCGTGCCCGAGGACCGATCGGCAGAGCCGGGTGTCTGGCTGCCCGGGTGCCGCCCGAGGATTACCGACCGGGTTTTCGACCACAACGGCGGATCGATGTTCGAGAACCGTGAGTTCGCCCACGTGTTCAGGACCATAACCCGACGCGACCTGATCCTGGTCGGCGCCCGGAACGATTCGGCACTGATGGCCACCGCACGGGACGCGCGCCCCTACGGAAGGGACTCTCATGTCATTCTGCCCGACAACGCGCTGCATATTCGCAGCACGGCTCCACGGCCAGTTCGCGAACCTGCCGCGGTCACGCCACAATCTGGGCGGATTTCGACAGTCAACTACAGCCAATGGGAGAGATCCGTCTGTGTCCTTGAGTAGCGAGACCCCTGTTGGAGCAATCTTCAAGAAAAGACGACGAACATGAAGCCATCTTGAGAATGATGGTGTACGTCAGGGGCGAGCTTTACCGGTCCGGCCTATGCAAGGAAGCACGTATTATTTCCGAAGCTATCTCTAGTATTGAAGAAAAGCGCGCCGCCAAGACTGTCAGCGCCCGCGCGTAATTCCTTTTGTGTCTTTTATCACCATGCATCGGACTGGTACCGATGCAAAAACGCACATTCTGGCGCCCATCGAAAATTCCAATATAATTTGAATTGTCGACGCGATGGCGGATCGGCGGGGCCCCCACATCTTACTATGGGGGATGCGAAATTGGGCCCCGTCAATGAACCGCCACCGTATCGGCCAGGGGTCCGGAGTGTATCGGATCACTGGAGTAACAAGTGAAAGGTCAGGATTCGCCCTTGGCGGATCGGCAGGTTCCAGGCTTCGCGCCGCGAACAGCCCATGACCTGGTTCTTTGGACGGTCCGCGACGGCAGTGGGGGCTGCCGGTTCTGCGGAAAGGGCGATCGCCGCGTATTGGTGCCGCCCCTTCCCATGGGGTTGCTTATGGAGCGTTTGTTGCGTTGCTCCGTGTAGGGGAAGAAACCGGTTCAATCATCAGGAATGCTGATGGGTAGAGAATTCCCCGGGCTTACGGGGGTGAGCCCGGGCATCTCATTTTCAGACCCCCGATTTCACCCAGACTTTCACACAGCGCCCTCAGGGCAGTTGCAGGCGGACCGTCGCCCGGGCCGAACTGCCAGCCGCATCCAGCACGGTGACCGTGACGAAACCCGGCACGGATACCGGCCAGACCAGATTGCGCGCGT
>JBFHFG010000195.1:0-6153 GCA_041583815.1 Halovulum sp. | reverse complement strand
TGGCGCCGCGTGAACTATATCGAGAACGAGACCCACACCATCATGCGCGGAAGCGAGGCCCCAGTGCAGCCACGGCGCCGGCAACGAGCGGTCACCGACGGCCGCTTCAAGCTTATCCTCGACGCAGTAGGGCTGCGCCTGTTCGACCTGAACAGAGACCCCGAAGAGCGGACCAACATCGCCGATGGGCATCCGGACATGTGTCGCAACCTGCTGACGGAGTTGCACGCGGAGGCGGTACGCACCTTGGACACCGTCGGGCTTGAACTGGTCGAGCCGGCAATGTCGTCAGCACCGCGCGAGCGTGAATTGTCATAGATCGTAGCACTTAACCTCAGAGGTCGCGTCTTGCGACCTCTGAAAGAAGGCATGGCCGCCCTCGGACCCTCGTCGCCTTGGTAATCCGTTCCCGGTCGGTCGCGCTGGCCGACACGCGGTCGCGTTGGCCATTGCGGTTCAAGGATCGAGGTTCGCGAAAAAGTCCTCCCAGCCCACATGCGGGCGACCGGCAGCCTGCCTGTAGTGGCTGGGCGCATCGTTGGCGCCATTGCGGATGCCTTCGTAGATACCCGCGATCACCGTGCCTATGAATTCACCCAGTTCGGCGATCCGGTCCGCGCGATAATCTTCGACGCTCATAGGGCGATAGGTCAGATCGGTGCTGAAGGCGTGGTTCATGTGAGCGGCCAGTTCCGCCTGCGTGATCGGCGTGCCGTGCAGGTTGTAGGTCTGCCCGACATGCTGCGGCTCGGTCAGCATGTGGGCATAGGCGACGGCCAGTTCACTGCGCGCGGTGTAGCCACAGCGTCCGTCGCCCGCGCAGTTCGCGATTTCACCGGTCTTGCGATAGCTTTCGATGTATTCGAGGTCCGGCTCGATATAGATGCCGTTGCGCCCGATGACCCAGTCCATGCCGCTGGCGCGCACGTCGGCCTCGGTCTGGCGGTTGCTGTCCACGACCGGCGAAAAGGCGGTGCCACTCTCGGCGCCCTGCACGCTGGTGTAGACGATCCGTTCGACCCCCGCAGCCCGTGCAGCGGCGATCACGTTGCGATGCTGGCCGATACGGGCCGCCGGATCGCCATTGGCCGAGACCAGCAGCAGGCGCTCGACACCCTTCAGCGACGTTTCAAGCTGTGCGCGGTCTGCATAGTCGCCGGGACGGACCTCTATTCCCAGATCCCTGGCCTTCTCGGGAGTCCGCGCAAGCCCGATGACGGTTTCGCCCTGCGCTACCAGGGCGTTTGCGATTTCCGAGCCAAGTTGGCCAGAAACGGCGGTTACAGCGATGGTCATGTCATCATCCTTTCCCTGTCGCTCAGTTTGCGTCGCGTCCGGTCACGAATTGGTAAGAGGCGGCAACCAGCTCGACGACGACTGCGAGTTCCTGGTCCGAAGTCGGCGTGAAGATCATTACGAAACCTTCCCAACCGTCGCGCCGGGACGACCATGGGTGGCTGACGGCCCAACCTGCATTGACCGCCTCTTGCGCCAGTTCCGGCGGCAAGGAGGCATGCAGGCTGCCATCAGGGTGCAGGTGCGCGAACTCGCGCCCCCCGGCGATGACCTCGGGGCGGGCCAGCGGCATGTCCTTCTCGATCTGGAACCCGGTGGCGCCGGGCAATGACACCTGTGTCGGGCCGATCTTCACACCCGGCAGTTTCGAAACACTGTCCAGAAGCTCCGCCGACAGGGCCGGCACCGGCGCAACCCCGATCTGCACATGTGGCACGGAGTCGGTGGTGCGCGGCGTCGGCGTCTGGCGCTGGGGTAGAGCATCGGCCAGGACTACCCCGGGCAGGGCAACAGCCAGCAGATAGGCGGAGGATCGGCGGAACTTCATGGGTTTTCCTTTTTCGGATGGCCTGATCAGCCGTGATAAGCGTAGCTCACGGCAAAGCTGTCCTCGAACCAGTGCCACAGCACAACCTTGCCATCGCGGACCTTGGCGCGCAGGGCGAAGGTGAATTCGCCGATTTCCTTGCCGGAATGCGTGGTGATACCGTTCATCTTGCCGAAGACGGCGACGGTGTCGCCCGAGGCAAAGGCGTCGGTGTTTTCCCATGCCGTGGTCTGGAAATTCTCGCTGAAGACGCCAAGGAAGTTGAAGATGTTCTCCTTGCCCTCGGCACCGCCAATCCACGGCAGGGTTTGATCGCCCTCGTTCTGCCAGACCATGTCGTCGGCCATCAGTTCGCCCATGGTGTCCATGTCGCCCGATCCCATCGCGCCCATGAAGGCCATGACGGTTTCAAAGCTTACTTTCGTCTGGTCGTCCATTTCCTGTGCTCCTGCGTGCTGTCCAAGGATGATCGCCAGCGATGCGCCGAGCGAGGTTTTCAGTACGGTTCTGCGGTTCATTCGGAGTGTCCTCATGCGTATGGGTGGGCAGTTCGATGCGACTGGCACTGGTCGGTCGCATCGTAGGCGGTTACTTGCCCGACAGCTGCTGCAGTGCGCCCGCCCAATCCTCCACGTGCCAGGAACGGGCGATCTTGCCGTCCTCAAGCTGGTGGATATCGATGGTCATGATGTCGAAGCTGCGGCCCTGACCATCGACGCCGAAGAAGGGCGCGACGGGGGTGCCGGTGGCGCGGCTCCGCACGGTGACGAAATCACCGGCCTGATGAATGTCCTGCATCTCCCAGTTCAGATCGGGGATCAGCTTGCCGAAGCCGCCCACCTGGCCGATGAAGGCGTCGCGGGACTTGTTCGTGCCGGAATAGTTGCCGACGCTGAGCCAGTCTTCGGTCGTCGCATCGACAAAGGCCGCAACATGGCTTTCCGAACCCGGGTTGCTGAGCAGATCGTAGAATGTGGTCACGGTCGCGGTGTCATCCGCGAAAGCACTTGTTCCGAAGGCGGCCACTGCGACCGAGGCGAAGAGGGTCTTGAGGGTCATGGTTGTTTCCTTTGTCATGCTGATGGAAGGACGAGTTCATCCGCCGCGCACCTGACAGGTGCACGTTGGATCCGGTCCGGAGGGTCGGCTCAGGCGGTCAGGCCGACGGAACCTGCCAGTCCAGTTGCGGGTTTTCGCGAAATGCAAATCGTTCGAGATGGCTGCCGATGACCTGGCAAAGTCGATCCAGCGCCGGGCGATCCTCCGCGGTGACTGTCAGATTCAGGGCCGTTTCACCCGCCGCCAGCGTGCATTGGCCGAAGGGCAGTTCGATGCGGCCTTGCGTGGTGTCGAACTCCACCGGAACCTTGTGCCCGAAATGCTTGCACAACGTACCGAGATAGCGACTGGCATTCGGTGTCGAGAAGGTCGTGGTGGCGAACATCTGCTGGCTCCTTGTCTTGCCGGTGATATCTACCCTCTGCCCATTGTTCCGTGTACTCCTTGTTTCCAGAAGTGAATGTTCGGTCATACGGAACAATGATAGATTACCTCAGACACATGGCCATCTTTGCGCGCGTCGTTGACGAAGGCTCGTTTCGTGCCGCCGCCAAGGGGATGGGCCTTGCCCCCTCCCGCGTCAGCGAGTCCATTTCGGACCTGGAGAGCTATCTCGGCGCCACCCTTCTGTACCGCACCACGCGCAAGCTCTCGCTGACCAACGAGGGGCGCATGTTCTATGCCCGCGTGACCGAGATGTTGCGCAGCGCGGAGAGCGGCCTGCACGAGTTGAATGCCCTTTCGCTGGAACCTGTCGGCGCGCTCCGCGTGTCGATACCGGCATTCCTGTCGTCGTCAGCCCTGGCCACGGGCATCGCGGAGTTTTCCCGCAAGCATCCCCAGGTTGCCCTGTCGCTCACCTTCACTGACGAGCGCAGGGATCTGTTGACCGACGGATTCGACGTGAATATCCGCGTCGGGTGGCTGGACGACAGTTCGATGATGTCGCGCAAACTGGGGGAAAGCGAACGGGCGCTCGTGGCGGGGTCGGCCTATGCTGCGACCCGCCCACGCCCCACGCATCCGTCCCAGCTGGAGGACTGGGATTGGATCCGGTACAAGCACCGGTCCGAGTATACCACGCTAAAGGGGCCGGAGGGCGAAACCGCCAAGGTCCTCGGGCAGGCCCGGCTTGAAGTCGACAGCATCGATGCGCTTTTCCACTTCGCCCGCCAGAACCTCGGCGCCACGGTCCTGCCCGAACACCTTGCCTCCCGCGGTGAAGCCACCGGCGAACTGGTTCGCTTGCTGCCGGACTGGAAGCTTGTCCCGCTGGGTTTCTTTGCCGTCTGGCCGGACACGTCGCGCCGCGAAAACCTCACAGTGCTTTTTGTGCGGTTCATTGCCCAATGGCAGGGGGAACTTGCGTAATGCCGCTCAAATTAGCTGCTTAGCTGAAGGTTGACCGCGCGTCACCCAGCGTATGCTCAAGGGAAAGGGCCATTTCCGATTGTTTTCGACATCCTTACGGGCTGCCTTCCTTGCGATGTCCGGAACACCCTAAGGGCCATGATTGGCAGCAGCCTTGCGAGCTTGCGGTGCTCGGGTTAGGATAGTTTCGAACTTAAGTTCACATATATGAACGATAGTGAGGAGCCGGCCTTGTCACCCAATATCCTATGGATCATGGCCGACGAACTGCGCGCCTCGTCGATCGGGTGCTATGCGGGCGATCCTTGCACTCCGGGGTGGGATCGTGCGGTGACGCCACATCTGGATTCGTTGGCCGCGCAGGGGGTCCGGTTTTCGCGCCATTGGTGCAACTCGCCAGCCTGCGTGCCCTCCCGATGCTCCATGCTGACGGCACAGTCGCCCGAGCGGTTGGCGATCTATTCCAACGAAGGGGCCTGGGCGAGCTATCCGGTTCCGCATGTCGCCCAGACCTTCCCCGAGCACTTCGCTGCCAACGGCTATCGCACGGCCAGTTTCGGCAAGGCGCATCTGCCGCGGGGGTATTCGGCATGGCAGCACAGCGATACCAGTGGAAGCGGGATGAACGTATTTGCGGATGCCGTGGGCAGCGCCGTGCTGAAGGCGATCGTTCCACGCGGCATCCCCTCGCCGGTTGGAGGGCGGTTTCCGGACGATGTCTACTATCCGCCTGATGCGGTTACGGACAACGCGCTGGATTGGTTGGCAAACACGGGCGATCAGCCGTTCATGCTGCGGGTGTCCTACCTCCAGCCCCATACGCCCGTTCTGCCGCCCGACCGGTACAGGGCACGCTACGACCCCAAGGATTTCCCAGGCCACGACCTGCCCCGCCCGGAAGTCAGCCGATACGAGCAGTTGTTCGCGGCAGCCGTTGGGGGGCCAGAGCTGACCCACGCGCAGATGCAACAGGCTCAGGCGGATTATGCGGCGCTGACAAGCTGGCTCGACGATCAGGTCGGCCGCGTTCTGGCGGCGCTGGATGCCAGCGGGCAGGCCGGGAATACAGTGGTGGTTTTCAATGCCGATCACGGCGCGTCGCTGGGCGAGGGCGGGCTGTTGGCCAAGGTCGTTCATGCGCCGCAATCGCAGCGGATACCGCTTGTCATTCGGGGGCCCGGGCTTCCCGCAGGCGCGGTACGCGATGATCTGAGCGAGGCGATGGATCTGGCGCGAACGCTTTGCGGGTTGGCCGGGATCGCGCCGGATACTGCATTTCAGGGCCGCGACCTGTTCAACGAACCCGCGCCCGAAATGGTCTTCTCGACCATCGGGCAAGGGCACCTCGGGGCCTCGGCATCGTCGGCTGCAAACGTCGGGACGTGGGATGGCGGGCTGGGGTGGCCACGCCGCGCTTGTCTGCGCACGGACCGATGGCGCTTTGACATGAATGTCAGGCAGGACGGCGGCCCGGTGGCTTCGGAGAACGAGGACGCCTTTCTTGCCGACAGCCTGAAGGATCCGCAGGAAGTGCGGAACCTTGCCCGCGATCCGGCCCATGCCGGACAGGTTGCCGCGTTCCGGGCCTGCCTGCTGGAGCGGGCGGCAGGGGCGCTTGAACCGGCGTTCGTTCCACAGTTTTCGGCAGCGGAGGTGGGGGAGTTCGCCCCGCCCAAATTGTAAGGCGACAAGATGAGCAAACTAAAGGCCGCCGTTATCGGCGCCGGCTGGTTCGCGGCGCACAGTCACATTCCGGTGCTGGCGGCGCGCGATGATGTCGAACTGGATGGTGTGTGCCGATTGGGCGCGGCCGACCTGGCGCGGGTGAAGGACCATTTCGGGTTCGCTTTCGCATCCGAGGATTACCGCGAGGTACTGGC
>JBFHFG010000194.1:0-6170 GCA_041583815.1 Halovulum sp. | reverse complement strand
TGGCCCAGCACCACGGCCGAGCAGCCTTCCTCGCGCGCGACTCGGTAGAGGTGGCCGCGGCGCAGGCGCGAACAGAGCGCGCAGAAGGTCCGGCCCTCGGGGATCTTGTCGACGACGACGGAATAGGTGTCGCGATACTCGATCCGGTGCGGCACGCCGCGATCCTTCAGGAACTGCGGCAGCACCGTAGCCGGAAAGCCCGGCTGGCCCTGGTCCAGGTTGCAGGCAAGGATGTCCACCGGCAGCAGTCCGCGCCACTGCAGTTCGTGCAGGACGGCAAGCAGGGTGTAGCTGTCCTTGCCACCCGACAGGCAGACCAGCCAGCGGGCGCCGGGCTCGATCATCCCGTAATTCTCGATCGCCTCGCGCGTATGGCGGACGATCCGCTTCCGCAGCTTGCGGAATTCGGTCGTCGCGGGCGCGCCGCGGAACAGGGGATGGATATCGTCGCTGTCGTCGAGCATGTGCGCGTCGTAGCGGGCGCCGCGCATCCGGGCAAGGGCCGAGTTGACGGCCCCTGCGCCTTGCGGGTCAGCGCTTGACGATGTCCAGCGTCACCTCGACCGGGCCTGCGTTCTGGAACTCCAGCGTTACGGTGCGCTGCTCGCCCTCGGCGAACGGGCCGTCGAGCTTCATGAACATCAGGTGCTGGCCGCCGGGGGCGAGGCTGACGGTGGCTCCGGAGGCGATCTCGATCCCGTCGTGCATGTGCTGCATGCGCATGACGCCATCGGTACCCGCCACGCTTTCGTGGATCATCGCGGCGGCGAAGTCCGCGCGGACGCCGATCAGCCGGTCGGCGGTGTCGCCTTCGTTGGTGATCGTGACATAGCCGCCGCCAGCTGCGGCGTTCGGCGGTGTCGCATAGGCGAAAGCGTCGGTGATCGCGAGGTCGCCGACGCGGGCGTCGCCTGCCAGCACGCCGCCCCCGGTCAGGACGAGCGCGGAGATGGCAGTGGCGATGAAACGGAGCATGGAAAACCTCTGAATCTGCATGGCTGCGAGATAGGAACGCGGCCCCGGTGCATCAATGCGGCACGTTGTCGATGCCCGAGCCACCCCAGGGGTGGCAGCGCGCCAACCGGCGCAGCGTCAGCCAGCCGCCGCGCACCGCGCCGTGGCGTTCAAGCGCCTCGAGCGCATAGGCCGAGCAGGTGGGTTGAAACCGGCAGCTGCGTCCCACCCAGGGACTGCCGACCAGGCGGTAGGCGCGAACCGGAAGGGCCAGGATCGCTGCCGCCCAGGTCATTGCGGCAGGGCCTTTGGAGAGGGAGGGGCCTTGGGATCGGAAGACGACGGGGCGCGGGGGGCATGCAGCCGTTCCAGCGCGGATTGCAACTCCTGCGCCATGCGGGCGAAATCGCGGGCGGCGGTCTCGTCCCGGCGGCCGATCAGGACGTAATCCCATCCGGGTTTGCCGTTTTCGGGCAGGACCTGCCGCGCCAGTGCGCGCAGGCGCCGCTTGGCCCGGTTGCGGGCGACGGCGTTTCCGACCTTCTTGGAACAGGTAAACCCCACGCGGACTTCGTCAGGTCCGGGCGGGGCGGTGTCAGTCCCGCGGCGGCGGGCCTGGAGGATGAAGCCTGGTGTCGCCTGGCGACGCGCACGCGCGGCAGCCAGAAAGTCGGCGCGACGTCGCAAGGTCACCGGCACCGCCCTTTCGGGCGATGGCGTGACGGTGTCCGGCTGCGTCGAAGGGCCGGGCATGTCGCCTGGCCTGTCCGTCCGACTTAGGCCGACAGCCGCTTGCGGCCCTGGGCCCGGCGGCGGTTCAGGATCTTGCGACCGTTCTTGGTGGCCATGCGCGCACGGAAGCCGTGGCGGTTCTTGCGCACCCGGTTCGAGGGCTGGAAAGTGCGTTTCATCGTCGTCTTCTCCTGTCGGGATGAACGGGCGGTCCCGCCCCCGGTCGAAATTCAAGACCGGCCTTGTAGGAGCATGCGCCCCTGCTGTCAATGCGCTGCCGGCGGTAACATTGCGCGGGTTTCGTTCACGCCGCCGTCAGGACGATGCCGAATCCCGTCAGCACGGCTGAAACATCGTACACCCCGGATCAACGCGCCGTGAGGTGGGCTGTCGCGACCGGCGATTCTGTCCCATCACATTGTCAGCCCGAAACAACCGTAAAGCCATCTGCATGACCCATACCGATTCCCGGCGACCGCGCAAATCCAGGATTGCGCCAAGCCGCCTGATTCCCCTGGCGCTGATCCTGGTGGCTGCCGTGATCGGCTTTGCCAACCGCGACGCCTTCAGCTTCCAGACGCTGGCCGAGAATCGCGAGCGGTTGCTGGCGTGGCGGGACGGGTCCTACCTGTTGGCGGCGGGCGGCTACATGCTGGCCTATGTGTTGGTGGTGGCGCTGTCGCTGCCCGGTGCACTGATCATGACGCTGACCGGCGGGTTCCTGTTCGGGCTGGTGGCCGGTTCGCTGTTGACCGTCACCGGTGCGACCCTGGGCGCGGTGGCGATCTTTCTTGCCGCCCGCGCCGGTCTGGGTGACGCGCTGCAGGCGCGGATGGATGCGTCTTCGGGTACGATGAGCCGGATCCGGGACGGTCTGCGCGCCAACGAGGTCAGCTATCTGTTGCTGATGCGCCTTGTGCCTGCGATCCCCTTCTTCGTCGCCAACCTGGCGCCCGCGCTGCTGGGGGTGCGGCTGCGCAACTACGTGCTGACGACGTTCTTCGGCATCATGCCCGGAACCGTCGTCTACACCTGGGTCGGGTCCGGTCTGGGCGACGTGTTCGAACGGGGCGAGACCCCGGATCTGGGGATCCTGTTCGAATTCCAGGTGCTGGGCCCTATCCTTGCCCTGTGCGCGTTGTCCGCGTTGCCAATCGCGATCAAGTGGTATCGCAAGTCACGCACCAAGCAGGGGGACACCTAATATGGGCGAGCATATCGAGACCGACCTGCTGGTGATCGGCGGGGGGTCCGGCGGGCTGTCCGCTGCCGCCGGGGCGGCGCAGTTGGGCGTGCGGACGGTCCTGCTGGAGGCAGGGCGCATGGGCGGCGATTGCCTGAACTTCGGCTGCGTGCCGTCCAAGGCGCTGATCGCCGCGGCCAAGCACGCCCATGCGATGCGCGCGGGCAAGCCCTTCGGCGTCGCCCCGGTCGAGCCGCAGGTGGACTATGCTCAGGCCATGGCGCATGTGCACGACACCATCGCGTCGATCGCGCCGCATGACAGCCAGGAGCGGTTCGAGGGGCTGGGCGTGCGCGTGATCCGCGAGCGTGGCACGTTCATTGCCCATGATACCGTCGATGCCGGACCCTACCGGATCACCGCGCGGCGCATCGTCATCGCCACCGGTTCGTCCCCGCTGGTGCCGCCGATTCCCGGTCTGGCGGATGTGCCCTATCTGACCAACGAAAGCCTGTTCGATCTGCGCGAGCAGCCCGGCCACCTGCTGATCATCGGTGGCGGCCCCATCGGTATGGAGATGGCGCAGGCGCATGTCCGGCTGGGATCGAAGGTCACGGTGCTGGAGGGCGCGAAGGCGCTGGGCCAGGACGACCCCGAACTGGCCGCCATCGCTCTGGACCGGATCCGCGCGGAGGGCGTCGAGATCGTCGAGGGTGCGATGGCCGAGAAGGTCTCGGGGCAGGCGGGTGCGATCACCGTTCAGACGAAGGACGGCAAAAGCTACGACGGGACGCACCTGCTGCTGGCGGTCGGGCGGGCGCCGAACGTCCGCGACCTAGGTCTTGAGGCGGCAGGGATCGCGTACGACCGGACCGGGGTGAAGGTCTCGGCCGGGCTGCGGACGACGAACCGGCGCGTTTATGCGATCGGCGACGCGGCGCAGGGGCTGAACTTCACCCATGTCGCCGGATACCATGCCGGGATCGTCGTGCGCCGTGCGCTGTTCGGTCTGCCGGCCAAGGCATCGACAGCGCACATCCCCTGGGCCACCTATACCGAGCCCGAGTTGGCGCAGGTCGGCCTGACCGAGGAGGCCGCCCGCGCGCGCCACGGTGACAGGCTGGAGGTCGTGCGCGCACGTTTCGACGAGACCGACCGCGCCCGTGCCGAGGGCGAGACCGGCGGGATGATCAAGGTCATGGTGGTGCGCGGCCGCCCGGTGGGCGTCTCGATGGTGGGGCCGCAAGCCGGAGAGCTGATACAGGTCTGGGCTCTAGCCATCGCCAGCAAGCTGAAGATGAGCGCGATCGCCGGAATGGTTGCGCCCTATCCCACGCTGGGCGAGGTCAGCAAGCGCGCGGCCAGCGCGTACTTCTCCCCCCGGCTGTTCGAAAACGCCGGAATCCGGCGGTACGTGGGGCTGATTCAGCGGTTCTGATGGACTTGCAACGCCCGGTCGGGCGAAATACCTGACCGGGAACTTGATAAGAAGTAGGGCATGATCCGACTCATCAACACCCTATCCGGGCGTGTCCTGACGCTGACGGTCATCTTCCTGATGCTGGCCGAGGTGCTGATCTTCGTGCCCTCGGTCGCGCGGTTTCGCGTCGAATATCTGCAAGAGCGTCTGGAACTGAGCCAGATCGCCTCGCTTTCGCTGCTGGCGACACCGAACGAGATGGTCTCGCCCGACCTGGAAGTGGAGCTTCTGAAAAACGCCGAGGTGCTGAACGTCGTGCTGCGGCGCGACGCAATGCGCGAACTGATCCTGGCCACCCCGATGCCGGAGCCGGTCGCCGAGACCTTCGACCTGCGCGATCCGTCGCCGCGCACGCTGATCTGGGACGCGCTGGCGACGCTGGTGCGCGCCGAGGATCGGATCATCCGCGTCATCGGCATGCCGGTGAAGGGCGGCGGGATGGAGATCGAGGTCACCCTGAAGGAAGCCCCGCTGCGCGACGCCATGCTACGCTATGGGCTGAACATCCTGTGGCTGTCGCTGGTGATCTCGCTGTTCACGGCGGCGTTGCTGTTCATGGCAGTGCGGCGGTTCATCGTGAAGCCGATGAAGCGCGTGGTGTCGAACATGATCGACTACGCCGACAACCCCGAGGACAGCCACCGCATCATCAAGCCCCGCTCTCGCGTCAGCGAGTTGATGGACGCCGAGGTGGCGCTGGCTGACCTTCAGACCCAGCTGACCAAATCGCTGCGCCAGAAAGAGCGGTTGGCGGCGCTGGGCGGGGCGGTCAGCCGAATCAGCCACGACCTGCGCAACATGCTGACCACCGCGCAGTTGCTGGCCGACCGTTTCGAGAACAGCGCCGACCCGACGGTGAAGCGCAGCGCGCCCAAGCTCATCAACTCTCTCGACCGGGCAATCGGCCTTTGCGAGCGGACGCTGACCTTCGGAAAGGCCGAGGAACCGGCGCCGCAGCTTCAGGTGCACGCGCTGCGCCAGATCGTCGAAGAGGTGATCGAGGGCGATCGCGTACAAGCGGAATCCGAGCTTGTGCAACTGCATTGCGACATCACCGACGACATCGAGATCGAGGCGGATGCCGAACAATTCTTCCGGGTGCTGTCCAATCTGGTGGGGAATGCCCGGCAGGCAATCGTGGGTACCGGCAAGCCGGGCGAGATTCGCATTTCCGCCGCGCACACCGACCGCGGACTCGAGATCGTGATCGCCGACACCGGCCCCGGCCTGCCCGAACGCGCGCGAGAGAACCTGTTCCAGCCCTTCAAGGGCAGCGTGCGCAGGGGCGGCACCGGCCTGGGCCTTGCCATCGCGGCGGAACTGGTTCGCGGCCACGGCGGCACGCTGGAGCTGCGTCACACCTCGGCCGAGGGCACCGTCTTTTGCCTTTATCTGCCGCGAACGCTGGCAAAGGCGGGCTAAGCCGATTTTTTCCTGCGGGAGGGGTTGCAAACCCCCGCCGCTGGGCGTACATCCCCGCTCCACGGACCGATAGCTCAGTTGGATAGAGTACTTGACTACGAATCAAGGGGTCGGGGGTTCGAATCCTCCTCGGTCCGCCACCTTGACCGTAAATGCTAAATAACACAAGGGTTTAGCCTTTCGGTTTCCGCTGGTTTCCACGGCGGTTTCCCATGTTCCGTTCCGCGCATCGCCCGAATCCGGCCGGCCTCTTTGATGTAGGCCTCGACCTCTTCCAGTGATTCGTGGCCGCATCAGGTCATTATGTTCAGGGACGTGGCGCCGATCTCGGCCAGCACCGACAGTCGCGCCTTGCGCAGGCTGCCGGGGTCGAGATGCCCCACGACCAAATCGATGAGT
>JBFHFG010000193.1:0-6176 GCA_041583815.1 Halovulum sp. | reverse complement strand
TACGACACGTTGGACCGCGCGCGCGCAGGGTCCGCCCGGAACAGGATCATATTCACCGTCGTGGCGGACGACAGAAAGCGGGTGCTGGCCGCGACCAACCCGCTGCGCGCGCCGGTGGACACTCCGTTAGAAGGCGTCGCCAACGGAGCCGTACCGGTCGAGGATGTGACGGCGGGGACCGGTACGCCGGTCGTGAAGGTCTCGGCGCCATTGACATACCAAGGCCGCGACGTGGGCCAAGTTATCACTGAGCTCGACGTAAGCGACCTTGTGGCCGAGCGGCGAAAGGTGACGATTGCCCTTTTGGCTGCGAATTCCGCTGCAACATTGATCCTGGTTCTGGCCGGGTATGTCATTGTCGCGCGGATCATGGAGCCCATCGAACTTCTGACAAGTCACATGGGCGAAGCTGGCGGTGCACCATTGCCGATCCCCGAGGCGAACCTGCCGCGCTCCGAAACGACATTGGCGCGCCTGCTGCGGAACTACAATATCATGGTAGGTGCGATCGCCGCTCGGTCCGAGGCCGAGCGACGGCTGGCAGAACGTGAGCGCTTCGTTAGCCTTGGCCGCCTCTCGTCGTCGCTTGCGCACGAGATCAACAACCCGCTCGGCGGACTGCTGAATGCGACCGACACGATCCGCACCTATGCCGATCGTCCTGAAGTGGTGCGTAACTCTGCTGAACTGCTCGACCGCGGCTTGCGGCATCTGAAAGACGTAAGCCGCGCGATCCTCGAAGAGAACCGATTGAACCGGAACGGCCATGCATTGTCGGACGCGGATTTCAGCGATCTCAAACTGCTGTTCGAGCCCGAAACCGGGCGTCGTCGGCAGCAGCTCGACTGGCAGATCGCGGTATCGGAGGACCGGTACGACCGCTTTCCCGCCGCACCTATCCGTCAGATCGCTTTGAACCTACTACTGAATGCTTCGGCCGCAGCGGATGACGGGGGGCGGTGATGCTCGACGCCCGCGAAGATGGCGACCAACTGACACTTGAGGTTGCGGACACCGGCCCCGGTATTAGCGCAGCCGGACTGGAGCGACTGCTCACGACCCGGCCGACTGGTCCCGGCGGCGGTGTCGGCTTGCGACTTGTGCGCGACCTTGTATCCGATCTCGGGGGCAGAATTAGTCATGCGCGCGCGGACGGTCGTACCACGATCACTGTCACCATTCCGGTACCGGCAGGCCGGCCATGTTGAGCGGACGCCATCTCGTCGTGATCGAGGACGATGCGCTCATGGGCAACTCGCTTGTCCAGCGGCTGGAACTGGAGGGCGCAGATGTCACCTGGGTTCGGCGCGAGGTGCAGGGTATAGCGGCAGTGCGTTCTCCGCACCGCCCTGTTGATGCGGTAATCTGCGACATCCGCCTTCCCGACGGCTCGGGCGAGGCCATTTTCGCCGCCGTGTCGCGCACGATAACGCCGCCGCCGTTCCTGTTCATCACAGGGCAGGGAGAGATCGATCAGGCGGTGCGCCTGCTGCGTTCAGGGGCGGCGGATTATCTGACCAAGCCTTTCGAAATGCCAGATTTCCTGAAACGGCTGGGGCTGATCCTGCGCCCGCTCACGAGTGGCGACATGCCTGTGCAAACCGGGGTCTCGGCGCAGGCTCGGCAGGTGGACACCCAAGCCGCCAATGCCGCAACACACGATCGACCTGTACTGATCAGGGGCCAACGTGGCCTCGGGAAGGCGCGGATCGCTCGGACGATCCATGAGCGCTCGGATCGGCGTGCAGCACCGTTTGCGATGGTGGACGCCTTCCGGCCGCTTGACGCCAAGGAATTTAAAGCAACGCTTTCCGAGGCTTCGGACGGTACACTCCTGGTAGCGGGCATAGCGCTGCTGGACCGCGAGCACCAAGACCGTCTATCCGCGGCACTGCACGAAGGCACATTCCGATTGATCGCGACCAGCGGTCCCGGATTCGACACACCAGAAGCAGAGGGCCGGCTTCAACCGGATCTGTTCTATGCCCTGCTACAGACCGAGATCGTCGTACCACCGCTTGGAGTCCGCCCGGACGATGCTGTCTGGCTTGCGGGCCAACTGTTTCATTCACTGAACCAACGCCGCGCCCGACCGCTCAAGGGATTGTCCGAACTCGCGCTCGAAGCGATCCGCAGCCATGACTGGCCCGGAAATGGCCGCGAGCTGCGCGCCCGGTTGTCAGGGGCGCTCGATGCCGCTGCGGGCGACTGGATATTCCCGGGGGACATCTGTCCCGAACTGACGCAAGGCGAAACCGCCCTCGCCCCGCTGTTCGAGGCGCGTGAACAGGCAGAACGGCTTCAGATCATCCGCGCGCTGGAACATACTGGCGGCCAGGTGACCGAGGCCGCAAGGCTTCTGAAAGTATCGCGCACGACGCTGTGGGAGAAAATGCAGAAACTTCGACTATAGCGAATGCCGGCGGTTCGGAATTCCGAACGGCGATTTTTACATAATAATTTCAAATTGTTACATACTGAAATTCTCTCTCCGAACACGCCGCCCGCGCACATCCGTTCGGCTACACTCCCCTCAGCAAGAGCATAAGGGGAGGACTCCAGCCATGAAATGCAATCGTCTTGTCGATCAGGGCCGTCGCCAGTTCCTGCGCGGCGGCTTGGTAGCAGGTGCAGGTGCCGCGGCATCTGCCGTCTTGCCCGCCGAAGCCCGCGCACAGCAAGGACGCGCGCGCGTCGATTACCCGTCGAACCACCTGGGCAACGTCGCTGATTTGGCCGTAAACGAACCGCTCGACATCGCCTATCCGGACCCGGACAGCCCGGGTGTCCTGCTGAAACTGGGTACCGCTGTCGAGGGCGGCGTGGGCCCGGAAAGCGACATTGTCGCCTTCTCGGTGTTATGCCCGCACAAGGGCTGGCTGCTGAGCTACAGCGCTGGCGACAAGACGCTGAACTGCCCCGGCCATTTCTCGCGCTTCGACTGCGAGGCCGGGGGCCAGCAGACTTGGGGTCACGCCACGCAGAACCTGCCGCAGTTCGAACTGCGTGTGGATGACAAGGGCGACATCTATGCCGAGGGCGTGGACGAGTTGCTCTACGGTCGCCTGTCGAACGTGCTGGACGTGTGAGGGAGGACAGATAATGGCTTACAAACGTTTCACCGACCGCCTTCCGATCATTCCGGCGGATGCAACCGAACATAATGTGACCTGCCACTACTGCATCGTCGGATGCGGCTACAAGGCGTACACTTGGCCGCTGAACAAGCAAGGCGGCACCGCGCCGGACCAGAATATCTTTGGCGTCGACCTGGGCGAACAGCAGTACCAGGACACCGAAGCCTGGTACGCCCCCTCGATGTACAATGTCGTCAAGCAGGATGGCCGCGACGTGCATCTGGTCATCAAGCCCGATCAGAATTGCGTGGTGAACTCCGGCCTTGGCTCGGTCCGCGGCGCGCGGATGGCCGAGAACCGGCGCTCGGATGTGACCGGCACCCAGCAGCAGCGACTGACCGATCCGCTGGTCTGGCGCTACGGCACCTGGCAACCGACCACCTGGGACGACGCGCTTGACCTGGTGGCCCGCGTCACCGCGCGCTTCATTGACGCGGACAACGAGGACGAGCTTTACGTGTCGATGTTCGACCACGGCGGCAGCGCTGGTGGGTATGAGAACACCTGGGGCACCGGAAAACTGTACTTCGGCTCGATGAAGGTGAAGAACTGCCGGATCCACAACCGGCCAGCCTACAACTCTGAAGTTCATTCCTCGCGCGACATGGGCGTGGACGAGTTGAACTACGCCTACGAGGATTACGGGTTGACCGATACGATGGTGCTTGTCGGCGCCAACCCGCTGGAGACGCAGACGAACCTGTTCCTGAACCACATGGTGCCGGGAATGTACGGCGGAGCAAAGGTCGTGATCGTGGACCCGCGCCGCACCGTGACCATTCGTGCCTGCGAAGAAGCTGCAGGGGCCGAGAACGTCCTGCATCTCCAGCCGAACTCCGGGACTGACCTTGCACTGTTCAATGCGATCTTCACGCATATCGCCGATCAGGGCTGGGTAGATTCCGACTTCATCGCGACCTCGACCTTCCAGGGCGATGAGGCGGTCGCTGCGGATGCGGCACACCCGGCGGCTCTTGGCGGTTTCGAAGCCGCCCGCGAAGCCTGCCGCCTGTCCCCCGCCGAAGCCGCCGAGATCTGCGGCCTGAACGAGTTGGATATCGTCAAGGCAGCCGAGTGGATCGCGCAGCCCCATGAGGACGGCAGCCGTCGGAAATGCGTCACGGCGTACGAGAAGGGCATTATCTGGGGCAACGATAACTACCGCACCATCGGCGCGCTGGTGAACATCGGGCTCGCCACCGGGAACATTGGCCGCGAGGGCGGGGGCGTTTGCCGATTGGGCGGCCATCAGGAGGGCTATTATCGCCCCGGCGACGGTCATGTCGGTCGGCCCGCCCCCTATTTCGACCAGATCCTGATCCAGGGCGGCGGCAGCGTTCACCACATCTGGGCCTGCGATCACTACAAGACCACGCTCAACGCCAGTGTCTTCAAGCGCGAGTACAACCGCCGCACCAATATGGTGAAGGAAGCGATGGACTCAGCTGCCGGCGCCACGCGCAAGGAACTGGTCGACGCCATCGAGGGCGCGATCCGCGCGGGCGGCCTGTTCTCGGTCAACGTGGATATCATCCACAGCCAGATCGGCCAGGCGGCGCATGTCATCCTGCCGGCCTGCGAGTCGGGCGAGATGAACCTGACCTCGATGAACGGCGAACGGCGACTTCGACTGACTGAGAAGTACATGGACCCGCCGGGACAGGCGATGCCCGATTGCCTGATCGCGGCCCGCCTCGCCAACCATATGGAGCGGGTGCTGACCGAAGAAGGCCGGGCCGACTATGCCGCGCAGTTCGCGGGCTATGATTGGCAGACCGAGGAAGACGCCTTCATGGACGGCTACAACCAGTCACACCCGGAGGTGACCTATGACCGCCTGCGGGCCATGGGCACGGACGGGGTGCAGGAGCCCGTGACCGGCGTCGAGGGCGAGACACTGGTCGGGACCAAACGGCTTTATACCGACGGTATATTCACCCGCCACGGGCGCGAGGATGGCAAGGCGCTGTTCTGTCAGGGCGGCTGGCGCGGGATGCAGGGACCGGGCAAGGCTCAGCAACAGGCGAACTACCGGTTCCTGATCAACAATGGCCGGTCGAACCTGAACTGGCAGAACTGGTTCCTCGATCAGGACAACGACTTCGTCACCGACCGCTTCCCGTTGCCGTTCATCCAGATCAACCCGGACGACGCGGCGGACCTCGGAGTGAAGAACGGCGACATGGTCGAGATCTACAACGACGTTGGCGCCACACAGGCTATGGTCTACATCGAACCCACCGCACGCCCGAACGAGACATTCATGCTGTTCGGCGCCCCCTCGGGCACACAGGGCAACGTGGTCAATGGCGGGGTGAACGAATTGATTCTGCCGAATTACAAGCAGGCCTGGGCGAATATCCGCAAGATCGCGGACGCAGGCCCGGCGACGGCGAAGCTCAGCTTCAAATCCTGGGAGATCGAGCTGTGAGGTGGGCCTAGCGCCAACCTGATTTTGGCGTACAGAATAGCACATGTGAGCACTGCAGGAACCGCGACTCCCAATGTCGTTTAGAGTAGGGGTACGGCGCGCCTCTTCCCGCACCTTTACCCGGAAGACCCCGGCCGGGGTCTTCCAGCCGAGGCACTATCGGGGCGTGTTGTCGAGCTGATCGCTGATCACTTTCGAATCCTGATCGGAGAGTGCGGTGATATCGCGCTTCCTCGGCAGCCATCGGCGGTCGCGCCGATTGGTGTTCTCGACCGCTCCCTTCTGCCAAGGCGCAGAGGGATCACAGAACCATGATTGTGTTCCGATCTCGCCCTGTAGATGCGGCCAGCTAACGAACTCAGTATCGCGGTCGAATGTAATCGATTTCCGGGTCCAGGTAGGCTGGCCTCGCGACTGATGCCGGATCGCGGTGGCACCGTCTGACCGGTATCGCTTGAGCAGACGGAACATCTGCCGTCGACTGTCCGCCAGGATACCGGCGCCGGCATCCACGCTCAGCTTTCCGTCATCGACCTGCGCCAGAACCTCGACGCGCTGCAACTCGCGCTGGGACTGTTGCATTAATCGGTTGGTTTGGCCACTTTCGC
>JBFHFG010000192.1:0-6183 GCA_041583815.1 Halovulum sp. | reverse complement strand
GGTTCACCTCGGCAGGCACCAGCAGCTTGCGCAGCCGCCGCGGTCGCGGAACCGAGCGCGCGCGCACGCGGGCCATGCGGCTGACCTCGGCTATGGCCTGGATCATGTCGGCGTCGCGCACCTCGAGCACCTCGTCGGTGCCGGCGTCGGGGGCGTAGATGGCCACGCCCTCGTCGAAGGCGATACGTTCGGTCGCGGCAAGGGACCAATGCGTCAGCGGGTCCTCGTCGAAGGACGACAGGACCAGTGTCGCGTTGCCGAACGAGATCAGCACCTCGCGCCAGTCCGCATCCCGCGACTCGCGCCAGCGGCCTGCCGCTTCCAGCCGGATATATCTGTCGAGCGCCGTCAAAGCGGGGTCGGTCCTGCCCTCTGGGAGTTCCCGGCGGGTCGCTTGCCGGACCTCACTTATAGGGGGTCCGAGGCGGCAGGCTCAAGCCTTGCCGCACGTGTTCGCGCGGCAGAGTTTCACCCCCTTGCCGGGGATCGCTTGACCGGTCAGGGGGCGGCTGCTATCGGCGAACCATGAAGAACGCGGCCCCCCCGGATCGCCTGGTGCAGGCGCTTGTGGACGATCATGGCTCACGCCCCGTGCTGAACCGCCATGTCCACGTTTCGCCCGAGCATGGGTTCATCTATTTCTCGAACCCCAAGGTTGCCTGTTCCTCGACCAAGGCCAGCCTGAACCTTGCGGTAGCGGAACGTGCGGGGCAGGACCTTGTGCTGTCCTCGATGGAGGATATCCACAGCCGGACGCACAACCCGCTGCTGACACCGCGCGACGTCGGGTGGAAGCGGTTCGGCGCGATGATGCGCGACCCGGACGTGTTCCGGTTCTCCTTCGTGCGCGACCCGCTGAAACGGTTCGTGTCGGCCTATCTGAGCAAGCTGGACGAAAACAAGCGCGGCTCGGGGCAGACGCGGCGTCTGTTCGAGCACATGGGCTGGGAAAAGGACCATCCGCTGACCCTGCAGACCTTCGCGGCGATGGTGCGCGAGGATGAAGATGTGCGCGAACTGGACCCGCACTGGCGGTTGCAGCGGCGGCAGATCTGTTTCGACGTGGTCGATTACGGCTTCATCGGCGATCACAACCATTTCGCCCGCGATTTCGACCTGATCGCCCGCCGGATCTTTGGCGCGCCGATCGAGGTGTTCGACACCCGCACCGCGTTCAACCGGTTCACCCGTCCGTCGGACGTCGAGGTGACCGAGCAGGTCCGACGCGATGTCGAGGTCGCGTATGCCGAAGATTACGCCATGCTGGACGAGATCCGGTCGCGCGGGCTTGACCGGATGGCGGCCTGAGGCGGATGTTCTTTCGCCGCAAGCCCGAGGGCCGTTCGGCCGCGTTCCGGGCGCTGGTGGCGAACTATGGCGACCGGCGGCGGATGGATTTCAACATCCACATCTGCCCGGATCGCAGCTTTCTGTATTTCAACAGCCCCAAGGTCGTGTGTTCGACCACCAAGGCCAGCCTGAACAGCGCCATCGCGGCGCGGCAGGGGCGGGAACTGAACCTGGGGTCGATGGACGAGGTGCACGACCGGGCGCTGAACCCGATGCTGACGCCGAAACAGGTCGGCTATCCGGTGTTCGACACGATGCTGGCGGACCCGGCGGTGCTGCGCTTCAGCTTCGTGCGCGATCCGGTGACGCGGTTCTGTTCGGCCTGGCGGTCGAAACTGCAGCCGCGCAGCCGGGGCACAGGGCCGGGGGCGAAACTGTTCGCGGCGATGGGCTGGGATGCGGCGGAATTTCCGACGATCGAGGAGTTTGCCGCTGTAGCGAAGCGCAATCCCGAGGTGCGGGATTTCGACCCGCATTGGCGGTTGCAGCGGCGGCAGATCGGCTTTGACGTGGTAGACTACGGGTTCATCGGCCACCAGGAAAGCTGGGCTGAGGATTTCGCTGCTTTGACCACTCGGATATGGGGCGCGCCGGCGGCGGTCTTCGACACGCGCGCGCGGTTCCACAAGTTCAAGAAGTCCCGCACCCATGTGGACGAGGTCGGCCCCGCCCTGCGCCGCGACATCGAGGCCGCCTATGCCGAAGATTTCGAGATGCTGGAACAGATCCGCGACCGGGGGCTGGACCTGTTAGGCTAGGCGGGGTGGGGCGTGACGTCCCGCTCCAGCGCAGGGTAGCGGATGAACAGGGTGATCCCGCGTGCCACGTTCAGCACCATAAGTGCGGCCCAAAGCCCGTGGTTGCCAAAAGCGGGCATCAGGATCGCCAGTGCGACGCCATAGATCAGCACGGACACCAGCATGGCGTTGCGCATCTGCCGCGTGCGGGTCGCGCCGATGAAGATACCGTCGAGCATCCAGGCGGCGGCCCCGGCGACCGGGGCCAGCGCGACCCAAGGAAGGTAGATCCGCGCGGCCTGTTGCACCTCGGGGGCCTTGGCCATGGTATCGATCAGCCACGGCCCTGCCAGCAGGAACCCAAGCCCCAGCGGGATCGCCATCCCGCAGCCCCAGATCGAGGCCATCACTGCCGAGCGGCGCAGCAATGCGCGGTTCCGCGCGCCAAGCGCCGCGCCGACCAGCGCCTCGGCCGAGAAGGCGAAGCCGTCCATCGCGAAGGCGGTGATCTGCAGGAACTGCACCAGCACCTGGTTCGCGGCGAGCGTGACGTCGCCCAGGTCCGCGCCCAGGAACAGGAAGGCGACGAAGGTGATCTGCAGCAGGACGGACCGGATCAGGATGTCGCCGTTCACGCGGGCCATGCGGGCGATACGTTCGCGGTCGAAGACCCGCGCCCAGTCGCGCCACTGGTCCCCGGCGAAGGCCGAACCGCAGAGCCAGAGGCCAAGACCGAGCGCGGTCCATTCGGCGATTACCGTCGCGACGGCGACGCCGCCGACACCAAGGCCGAGGCCAAGGACGAACCACAGGTCCAGTACGATGTTAAGCCCGTTCATCCAGACCTGGAGGATCAGCACCGCGCGGGTCCGCTCCATCGCGATCAGCCAGCCGTTGATGGCGAAGATGGCGATGGCGGCGGGGGCACCCCAGACGCGGACGGACAGGTAGGTGCGGGTCAGGTCCTCGACCTCGGGCGACGCGGGGGCGACGGCAAAGGCGGCGTGGAACAGCGGCCATTGCAGCAGGATGAACACCAGGCCGCCCGCGCCGCCGATCAGCAGCGCGCGCATCAGCAGCGCGCCGGTCTCGGCGACTTCGCCGGCACCGCGCGCCTGCGCAACAAGGCCGGTCGTGCCCATGCGCAGAAAGCTGTAGATCCAATAGAACATCGAGATGATGACCGCGCCCAGGCCGATGGCGCCGATCGGCGCCGCCTCGCCAAGCTGCCCGACGACGCCAGTATCGACTGCCCCTAATATCGGCACGGTGGCGTTCGACAGCACGATGGGCACGGCGATCTTGAGGATGCGCCGGTTGGTGATCGGCTCAGCGCTCATCGGGCGGCGGCATCAGGAAGTGGCCCGTGGCCTGCGCGAACAGCCGGTCGCGGTTGTCCTGCCAGGCCTCGACATGGACGCTGGCATAGCGCCGGCCGGAGCGGTTGATCCGCGCCCGCGCATAGGCATCGCGCGGCAGGCCGGAACGCAGGTAGTCTATGGTGAAGTCGATGGTCCGGGGCATCGGCGGGAAGCGCTCGGCGTCGATTGCCGCAGCCCCCTCGGGGCCGCTTTCCATCTTGTCCCAGACCATGGACCATTCAAGTTCCACGACGGCGGCGATCTCCAGGAAGGCGCCGACCGCGCCGCCGTGCAGGGCGGGCAGCAACGGGTTGCCAATCAGCCGGTCGGAATAGTTCAGCACCGCTGTCAGCTCGTCGCCCTTGCGTTCGAAAGTGATGCCGAGGTGCTGGATATAGGGTACGCAGCCGACCATGCGGTTGAGCGCGTTCTGGCGGCGTTCCTTGACGACCTGTACGGGTTCGGGACGGGGCCGGGGCATCAGGCGGGCTCTTTCGGGGGCTGGCCGGGTTCGACCGTGAACGCCGCGCTGGCGGCGGCGACGGGCTTGTCGGGGGATTCAGTCCAGGCGGTGGCGCGCACAAACGCGACCGAGCGGGTCATGCGGTAGCAGTCAGCCCGCGCCGTCACCGTCCGGCCGGGCGTCGCGGGGCGCATGTAGTCAAGGCGGAGGTCCAGCGTTGCGGTGCCGCCCGGTCCGGACGGATGCGCCATGACGGCGGTACCGCAGCAGGTGTCCAGCAGCGCTGTGATCACCCCGCCGGCCAGGACCCCGGTTCCCGGATCGCCGACGAAGCGTTCGTCATATCCGACCGTCATCACCGCATAGCCGTCGCCCACCTCGGACACTTCCATTCCAAGATCCGCGGAATGCGGCAGGGCGGCGACGAATTGCCGGGCGATGCGGGTCTTGTCCTCGGGTGTCATGTCGATCGCTTAGCATGGGCGCGTACGGCGAAAAACGGGAATCGTTCCGCCCCGCAAGTTGTACAACCAGTTGACGTTAGGGTAGTCTTTTTCGTTGACCTTGACGCGAACGTAAACCTACACTTATCTCATTAGGGAACATGTTGGGAGGCGTAGTCCCCATGAACGAAGAACAATGGACCATTGGCCGCATGTGCGAGGTCTTTGAAGTCACGCCGCGCACGCTGCGTTTCTACGAGGCCAAGGAACTTCTGTCCCCGGTACGCGAGGGCCAGAAACGGCTGTTCACCCGGCGCGACCGGGCCAGGCTGAAGCTGATCCTGCAGGGCAAGCGCTTTGGCTATTCGCTGGAGGAGATCCGGCAGCTTCTGAACCTGTACTACATCGGCGATCAGCAGGTGACGCAGATCTCGCGCACCTACGAGCTGGGGCAGAAACACCTGGCCGCTATGATAGCCAAGCGCGACGAGCTGAACGACGCCATCGCCGAGTTTCAGGAGAAGTTGAAATGGGGTGAGCAGGTGCTCGCCTCGAAAGGCGTGAAGAAGGCCGCCGAATAAACCGGCCCACAGCCTGATGACGAATGGCGACCGGTGTCGATCGGCCGCCCCTGTCGTGATGACCTGAAGGGAGACCAAATGCCCACCTACACTGCCCCGACCAAGGACCTATCCTTTGTCCTGCATGACCTGCTGGCCGTGCAGGACAGCGACATCCCTGGCTACGCGGACCTGGACCCGGACTTCACCGGTGCGATCCTGGAAGAGGCGGGAAAGATCGCCCGCGACGTCCTGGCACCGCTGAACGTGGTGGGGGATACGCAGGGGTGCGTGTTGGAAAACGGCGTTGTCCGCACGCCCGAGGGGTTCAAGGTTGCGTTCGACACTGTCCGCGACGGCGGATGGACCGGGCTGGATTGCGACCCCGACTACGGCGGGCAGGGCATGCCCTATGTGCTGGCTACCGCCGTGGGCGAGACGCAGGTTGCCGCGAACATGGCGCTGAACATGTACTTCGGGCTGACCCACGGGGCCTATTCGGCGATCCACACCCACGGCTCTGCCGCGCAGAAACAGACCTATCTGCCCAAGCTGGTCACGTGCGAGTGGACCGGCACCATGAACCTGACCGAGCCGCACAGCGGCACTGACCTGGGCCAGTTGCGTACCAAGGCAGAGCCGCAGGACGACGGTACCTTCAGGATTACCGGGCAGAAGATCTTCATCTCGGCCGGCGAGCATGACATGGCCGAGAACATCATCCACCTGGTTCTGGCCAGGATCCCCGGCGGCCCGGATGGCGTGAAGGGCATCAGCCTGTTCATCGTGCCCAAGTTACTTGTGAACGAGGATGGCAGCCTTGGCGCGCGCAATGGCGTGAGCTGCGGCAAGATCGAAGAGAAGATGGGCATCCACGGCAATGCCACCTGCGTGATGAACTACGACGGGGCGACCGGCTATCTGATCGGGGAGGAGCACAAGGGCCTGCGCGCCATGTTCACGATGATGAACGAAGCGCGGCTGGGTGTCGGCTTGCAGGGCCTGGCGCAGGCCGAGGCGGCCTATCAGAACGCGCTGGCCTATGCGAAGGACCGGTTGCAGGGCCGCGACGTAACCGGGGCGAAGAACCCGGACGGCCCCGCCGATCCGCTGATCGTGCACCCGGACGTGCGCCGGATGTTGATGGACCAGAAAAGCTTCGTCGAGGGTGGCCGCGCCTTCCTGCTATGGGGCGCGTCGCTGATCGACCGGTCCAACCGCATGGACGACGCGGATGCCGAAGGCCTGGTCAGCCTGATGATCCCGGTC
>JBFHFG010000191.1:0-6192 GCA_041583815.1 Halovulum sp. | reverse complement strand
TGGACCAGAAGGGCGTTGCCGTCAGGGCAGGACAGCACTGCGCAGAGCCGCTGATGGACCACATGGGCGTGCACGCGACCTGCCGTGCCTCGTTCGGGCTGTACAACACCCGCGCCGAGGTTGACCGGCTGGTCGAGGCGCTGGAGTTGTGTCGGGAATTGTTTTCCTGAGTGTTTTCAATAGTTAAACCAGGGTTTATTGTATCAACCCGGTTTTGTCGCGATGCAGGTTCCAGAATTGACCGCTTGAGTCGATGAGGAGGGACCATGCGCCGCTCACGTCTGCTGACTACAGCCGCTGTCACGATCGCACTGGGTGCCGGTCTGGCATTCGCGCCGGTATCTTCCGGCTTGTGGGGCGATGATGCCGCGTTCGCCCAGGGCAATTCGGGCAAGGACAAGGATGATCGCGGTGGTGGCCGCGACAAGGACGATCGCGGTGGCGGTCGGGACAAGGACGAGCGCGGCGGCGGCCGCGACAAGGAAGACCGTGGTCGTTCCTCGGACCGCGGTGGTGCCTCGGCTGGCGGTGCCGCGCCCGGGCAGGCCAAGAAGGCCGAGAAAGCCGGGCAGGGCGGTACGTTCGTTCCCCCCGGCCAGGCGAAGAAAGCCGCGACCGCGCGTGCGACCGAAAGCGGCGCGCGCCGCGTAGCGCCCGGCAAAGCCAGGAAGGCCGCCGCGACTGAACAGGCGGCATCGACCGATCTGGTATTGGAAGATACCGTCGCGCTGGATGAACTGGACCCCAAGGGCAAGAACATCCGTGCGCAGCTTGGTGCACTGAACGCCGCACATGCGAACGAGAACGCGCTGCGCAATGCCTCGCCCAACTCGCGGGTCGGCCGTATCGCTGCCTATCGCGACGAAGTGTTGGCGGGCCGCGAGATTGCCGGCGACCTGGAAGAAGCCCGCGACCTGCTGGAAACGCTGGACGAGCCGGATCGCGAAATCGGCGAGATCCGCGGCGACCTGCGCACCACCCGGGACCGGATCCAGACGCTGCGTGAAGAGATCGCCGAGTTGGAACTTGCGGTCGAGGACGGCACCGCCGACCAGGCGGACCTGGATGCCGCGCGCGACGATCTGCGCGCGCTGCGCGACAACCGCCGCGAGTTGCGCGACGAGATGACCGAGGCACAGAACTACGCCGACGCCGTGACCCTTGTCGACGAGCTGGAAGAAGAGATCCTGATGTCGGTCGAGGAATCCACGCGCCTGCTGGACCTTGCCGCGAACAAGCCGGTGACGGATGAGGTCGAGGACGAGGTTCAGCGCCTGCTGGGCCTGGACAATGATCCGCTGGCCGAGATCGTGGAAGACATCGTCGCCGACGCCGAGACCGAAGAAGACAATCCCGACGAAGATCCGATCATCATCATCGTCGAATAGGTTCCCCAAGGGCTGGCAACGGCCCTATCCCCCCGACCCCGCCTCTGGTTCCCCCGGCCGGAGGCGGGTCACCCCCTCGGCTCCGCCGCGGGCGATCGCGGGATCCAGCGCCATCGAGATGTATTCCCCGCGCCGCCAGAGCAGCGCCAGGTCGTCGTAATGGCGTGACAGGACGTGCCCGCTCTGCCCGGTCGAGGTGACGAAGACCGAGCTTTCGGGGTCGGCGAAGTCCACAACCGCGCGGAACACGCTGGCGTGCACGTTGGTATAGGGCGCCTCGCCCCGCGCGCGGATCTGCCCGCGCATCAGCGTGCTGTCGCCGCCCGGCGTTTCCTGGCGGATGTTCACAAGCCAGCCCAGCAGCGGCACGTCGCCCAGCACTTCGTGCTTGTGTTCGGCCGTGTGCGCCGCGCCCCAGCGCCAACTGTCGATCCGGCTGCCATAGGTTTCGGCGAGTTGCAGAAGCGCGTCGTCCAGCGACAGCCGCGCCATTTCCTCGCATGTCTCGACCTTTTCCGACTGGCGGATATCGCACCACGCCGAGGCACCGTCGACATCGCGGAACACGCGTTCCAGGAAAAGCGGGTCGGGGCGGGCGAACCGGTCGGTCAGCGGACCCAGTTCGTCGATCACCAGCCGCCGCTGCAGGGCGCGGATCCAGGCGGTGAACACCAGCGGCTCGAAACTGTGCTGGCTCATCTCGCCGTTCCAGGTTGCCAGAGCCTCCAGCGCGATCTGGCGCTGGCGCTCGACCGTGTCCTGCGCGGCGGGTTCGCCCTGGTACCACAGGTTGCGGGCGATCAGCGGCAGCAGGGTGCGCGCGGTCGGAGACACGGTGTCGTTCTGCACCTCGATGAAACTGTCGAGCGTGTGGAACTCGCGCGTGTTCAGCAGCCGTTCGGCGCGCAGGATGCGGTGCGTGTCGCCCCAGTCGAAGCTCCAGTGTGCGGGGAAGGGCGCGTCGGTCGTACGGTTGTTGGTGTTGACGACGATGCCGCCCTCGGGATTGACCGAGATCGGGTTATCGTCCAGCGGCGCATAGCCCTGCCAGTCGTTGTCCGCGATCCAACCCCGTGCCGGGACCATGCCCCGGCTTTCGTGACGGGGAGAGCGCAGCGGCGCGCGGCCCATGGCCCGGATGGCCACCGAGTCCTTGTCGGCGACGATGATGTTGTTCGACGGCGCATGGTAGAGATCGGTCAGGTCCAGTACCTCGGCCACGGATCCGGCGCGCATGATCCCCAGAGCCGCCTCGATGGTGCGGTCCTGGGTCTCGAACCCGGTCCAGGCCAGCGCGGTCACATGACCGGCGGGCGTGATCTGGTCCACGCCGAAATGCGGCGACGGGATCACCGGGCCGTGCCGGGTCCAGCGCAGGGGAACGGTCAACGGTTCGCCGCCCTTCACCTCGATCAGCGTGTCGCGGGTCCGGAAGGGCGCGGTGCCGTCCGGGGTGCGGTAGCGGTCCGGGTTCTCGGGGTCGATCTGTTCGTAGTAGATGTCCTGGTCGTCCAGGTAGCTGGTGGTCAGGCCCCAGGCGACATTCTCGTTCCGGCCGATCAGGATCGACGGGATGCCGGGGATCGTCGCGCCGATCACCCCGCCGGCCTGAAGTTCCAGTCGGGCCAGGTACATCGGGCCGGGCGCGGTCAAGCCGAGGTGCGGGTCCGTCGCCAGCAGCGATGCGCCCGCGGCGGACCGCTTGGGCATCGCGGCGAAAGCGTTGGACGCACCGGCCAGCCCCACGGGCTGTTCGGGCGACAGCGGATGCGGCTGGTACAGTTCCGCCGTGTCCACCTCCGGGAAGGCCAGCTTTCCGGCGTATTCCGGCAGCGCCAGCAGCGCGCCGGGCGCTTCGGGCATCAGGTCTGCGACGCGCTCCTGCGGCAGGTCACGGCGCAGCAGCAGGTTGGCGCGCAGCGCCTCTTTCGCGGCCTTGTCCGTCAGGCGCAGCCCCATCGCCTTCATTACCGCGATACTGTCTGTCGGGGTCCACGGTGCGATGGCCGGTTCGAACAGGAAGAATTCGGGCGCGCCGCGGCCCAGGGCCTCGCGGCGGACCAGGTCCAGATAGGCGTTCACCCCGTCGGCATAGGCTTCAAGCTGGGCCTGCACCTCGTCGGTCTGCGCCGCGACGGTCTGGCGCGCGATGCCATAGATATCCAGCGCGCGCATCAGGTGGTCGACCTCGACCGTCCGTTCGCCGAACAACTCGGACAGCCGGCCCTGCGCGGCGCGCCGCGTCAGGGTCATCTGCCACAGCCGATCCTGCGCATGCACGAAGCCCAGCCCGTACAGCACTGCCGCGTCGGTATCGGCAAAGATGTGCGGCACGGCGTAATTGTCGCGCACGATCTCGATCTCGCCCGGGGCACCGTCGATCCGGTAGGTGGCGTCGTAGTCGGGCAGGGAATGAGAGGCCAGGTAATAGGCCAACGCCGCCGCGCCGAGGGCAAGCGCAGTCAACAGGGCAAGCGCCCTGAGAAGCCAGTTGAATATGGTACGCGTCATGGCGCTGAAAGTGCCCGGTGCCTGCGGCGGGGGCAAGTCACCAAGTCAGCGGATCAGGCGATTGTATTTCGCACCTTCCAGGCTGGCCCCCAGCAAAAGGCCGCGCTGGCCATAGACGACCTCGTAGATCGGTTGCTGCAGCGTGGTCGAGGACACGCCGGCGGCGATCCCGTCTTCCAGCACCGTGGCCTCGGCATCGACGCCAAGCTGCCAGCCGTCGGCCTGCCGGAATTCGGCCAGCGCTTCGGGCGAGATGAAGAACAACGCCTGGCCGAAGGTCTGGACACCGGCCTGGAAGCCGAACGAGGCGGCCCCGACCGAGATATAGTCGACCACGGCATCGCCCACCAGCAGCGCGCCTTCGCCGTAGGACCCGCCCAGGACCAAGCCGCCCTTGACGATCTCGGGGATGATCAGCAAGCCTGCCGAGCGATCCGCCAGCCCGCGCAGCGATGGGTATTGTGCGAACAGCTGGTTGCGGCTGGCCCTGACCCGCGCTTCGAGCTGCGAGCCGCTGGCCCGCGGGCCGCATGACGCAAGCGCGGCGGCGCCTGCCAGAATTACACTGCGTCTTGTCACGGACATATGCGTCACGCTCCTTGCATGAATGATTGCCTCGGCTGTCGATCTGATGCCGACTGTTTCCATTGGATACACCGTTGCGCACCGGCTGTCACCGTGGCGCTGTCCGAGGATGGCGCCGACAGCGGATTATGGCCCTGTTTTTCGTGCCCTGCGGGTCGCGGCGTCATACCATCTGCGCCAGTTCGGGGGCGAAATAGGTCAGCACGCCGTCGCAGCCCGCCCGTTTGAACGCGGTCAGGCTTTCCAGCACGATCCGTTCGCGGTCGACCCAGCCGTTCTGCGTGGCGGCCGCGATCATCGCGTACTCGCCCGAGACCTGGTAGGCGAAGGTCGGTACGCCGAATTCGCGCTTCACCCGCGAGCAGATGTCCAGATAGGGCATGCCGGGCTTGACCATCACCATGTCCGCGCCCTCGGCCAGGTCGGCGGCGACCTCGCGAAGCGCCTCGTCGCTGTTGCGCGGGTCCATCTGGTAGGTCTTCTTGTCGCCCTTCAGCGCGCCGCTGGCGCCGACCGCGTCGCGGAATGGCCCGTAGAAGGCCGAGGCGTACTTGGCCGCGTAGCTGAGGATGGTCACGTCCTGGAAATCATGCGCCTCGAGCGCTTGCCGGATCACCGCGATGCGCCCGTCCATCATGTCCGACGGACCCAGGATGTCGGCGCCTGCCTCGGCCTGGGCCAAAGCCTGCTTTTCCAGCGCCAGAAGGGTTTCGTCGTTGACCACCCGGCCGTCGCGGACCAGCCCGTCGTGCCCGTCGGAGTTATAGGGGTCCAGCGCCACGTCCAGCATCACGCCCAGGCCCGGCACGGCGGCCTTTATGGCGCGGGTGGCGGTGTTGACCAGGTTGTCGGGGTTCCAGGCCTCTTCGGCCTCGGGGGTCTTCACCGACGGGTCGGTGTAGGGGAACAGCGCGATGCAGGGAATGCCCAGATCGGCGGCTTCGCGCGCGGCCTCGACCGCTAGGTCCACCGACAGGCGGTCGACCCCCGGCATCGAGGGCACCGGCTCGCGCCGGTTCTCGCCGCCGGTGATGAAGATCGGCCAGATCAGGTCAGAGGGCGACAACGTCACCTCGGCAACCATTTCGCGGATCCAGCCGCTGCTGCGCGTGCGGCGCGGGCGGGACAGGGGAAAGGGCGCGGTGATCGGCAGCATGGGTCGGCTCCTGCAGTTTGCGACGTTCCTGCCAGAGTCCCGCAGCTTCGGCAACTGGTCGCTCGGAAGTGATTGAAATTCCCGCCCGATCGGATAGGCAGTTCAGGGCCGTCAATTGTCAAAGGATGCTTCATGGATATTGTGCGCGAGTTCATGAGCCCCGACAGTTTCTGGACGCTGTGGTTCTGGATCGCGCATGTGGTGGCCTGGTCGATGGCGTCGCATTTCGCCATGGGCGTGCCCTATGACATGATCGTCGAGGCCAATCGCGAAAAGACCGAGGATGGCCCCTGGTCTCGCGCGACCGAGGCGCTGATCCTGGCGCAGGTGTTCCGCTTCACCACCATGGCGCGGCGGTTCGGCATGGCCGCCGCCGCCGCGATCGCCTTCCTGCTGTCGATGCTGCTGACGCTCGGCATCCGCACGGATATCGAATTTGCCCGCGCCGTCGCGACGATCCTTGCGCCGCTGACGCTGATCTACGTGCTGACCATCCGCACCGCCTTTCGGATCGACGCGTCGGGCGCGCGCGGGCCCCCGCAGCGCCCGAAG
>JBFHFG010000190.1:0-6228 GCA_041583815.1 Halovulum sp. | reverse complement strand
GGCGATCAGCTCCATCGCGCGGTTCATGCCGATGGTATAGACCTCTTCGGGGTCCTTGATGTTGGCGTAGATCTTCGTCGGCTTCTTCTCGCCCTCGGCCGGCGGCTTCTCGTGCACGACATAGGGGCCGAAACGGCCGATCGCGGCCTCGACCACGCCGCCATCGGGATGATCGCCCACGCGACGCGGCAGCGACAGAAGCTGCAGGGCCCGCGCAAGGTCGACCGCCGACAGGTCCGAACCCTTGGGGATCGACGCCCGCTTAGGCTTGGGGTTGTCCTCGGTCAGTTCGCCAAGCTGGACGTAGGGACCGAAACGCCCGGTGCGCAGGGTCACCGGCTCGCCCGCGTCGTCATGGCCCAGCAACTTGCCGTCGGGACCGGCCAGATCGCCACCCTCGACCTCGCCCGACAGCGGGCGGGTGTAGCGGCATTCCGGATAGTTCGAGCAGCCGATGAACGCGCCGCCCGAGCGGGCGGTCTTCAGGCTCAGCTTGCCCTTGCCGCAGTTCTTGCAGACCCGTGGGTCCGAACCGTCGGGTTCCGGCGGGAACAGGTGCGGGGCGAGAACCTCGTTGATCTTCTCCAGCACGTCGGTGATGCGGAGTTCCTTGGTCTCGTCGATGGCGGCCGAAAAATCGGTCCAGAAGCCGCGCAACACCTTGTGCCAGTCGACCTCGCCATTGGTGATCCGGTCCAGGTCTTCCTCAAGCTGGGCGGTGAAGTCATAGCCCACGTACTTGCGGAAATAGTTCTCGAGGAAGGCCGTCACCAGCCGACCCTTGTCCTCGGGGATCAGGCGATTCTTTTCCTTGCGGACATAGTCGCGTTCCTGGATCACCGAGACGATCGAGGCGTAGGTCGAGGGTCGGCCGATGCCCAGTTCTTCCATGCGCTTGACCAGCGTCGCCTCGGTGTAGCGCGGCGGCGGCTGGGTGAAGTGCTGCTGGCCGAGGATCGCGCCGTCGCCGCCCAGAAGGGCTGCGTCATGGCGCACGATCTTGTCGCCACCGGCGCCCTTGCCATCGGCAAGCTTGTCGAACTCGGCGCGCAAGGCAGTGGAGGCCAGCTTGGCGACCTCGCCCTGGTGGATCTGAGGCAGGCGCTTGTCGTCGTCGTCCTCGACGTCGTCGCGACCTTCCTCGTAGACCTTCAGGAAGCCGTCGAACATCACCACCTGGCCGGTGGCGCGCAGCACGACCTGACCGTCGTCGCTGGCGACGTCGACGGTGGTGCGCTCCAGCCGCGCGGCGGCCATCTGGCTGGCGATGGTGCGCTTCCAGATCAGGTCATAGAGCTTGCGCTGCTCCGGCTCGACGTTCAGACGGTCGGGCGACTTGCTCATGTCGGTGGGCCGGATGCACTCGTGCGCCTCTTGCGCGTTCTTGGCCTTGTTCTTGTACATGCGCGGACTGTTCGGCAGGTATTCCTCGCCGTAGCGCGCCTTGATCGCGTCGCGGGCCGACATCACCGCCTCGGGGGCCATGTCGATGCCGTCGGTTCGCATGTAGGTGATGTGCCCGGCCTCGTACAGGCGCTGGGCTGCCGACATGGTCGCCCGTGCGCCCATGCCGAACTTGCGCGACGCCTCCTGCTGGAGGGTCGAGGTCATGAACGGGGCCGAAGGGTTGCGGTTCTGCGGCTTCGCCTCGACCGAGGCGACCTTCAGGTTGCGCGAGGCGACGGCGGCGACGGCAAGTTCGGCGGATTCGACGTTTTCCAGGTCGAACCGGTCGAGCTTTTTGCCGCCCAGCGTGGTCAGTCGCGCCTCGTAGGTCTGGCCACGGGGCGATTCGAGCATTGCGCGGACGGACCAGAATTCGCGCGGGTTGAAGGCCTCGATCTCCATCTCGCGTTCGACGATCAGGCGCAGGGCGACCGACTGGACGCGGCCCGCCGACTTGGCGCCGGGCAGCTTGCGCCACAGTACCGGCGACAGGTTGAAGCCCACCAGATAATCCAGCGCGCGGCGGGCCAGGTAGGCCTCGACCAGTTCCATGTCGATCTGGCGCGGGTTCTGCATCGCCTGGGTAACGGCGTTCTTGGTGATCGCGTTGAAGACGACGCGTTCCACCTCGGTCGATTTCTTGACCGCGCGGCGCTTGGTCAGTGCCTCGAGCAGGTGCCAGGAGATCGCCTCGCCCTCGCGATCGGGGTCGGTCGCGAGGATCAGCCGGTCGTCGTCCTTCAGCGCATCCGCGATGGCGCGGACGTGTTTCTGGGACTTGGGATCGATCTCCCACAGCATTTCGAAGTCATGTTCGGTGTCGACCGAGCCGTCCTTGGGCGGCAGGTCGCGGACATGACCATAGGATGCAAGAACCGTGTAGTCCTTGCCCAGATAGGCGTTGATGGTCTTGGCCTTGGCTGGGCTCTCGACGACGACGACGGCCATGAATGCTCCCTGGAACGGCTTCTCTTGATCAAGGGGCGGAAAATGTGGTCCGGGGAACGCCCTGTCAAGCCGCGCCTTTGTCCTGGTGTGCTCAGGGCTCGGTCCGGACGACGAAGCCGTGGGTCATCAGGCCACGCCGGGCAAGGCGCGGATCGGGAGGCAGGACCGCCCGTGTCGCCACGCCCTGTGATGAAAAGAAATCGGTGACCAGCGAGACCGGCCCGACCTCGTGCCAGCCCATGGCCAGCACGGGGCAGCCGGCGGGGCGGGGGGCTGCCGGATCGAAGTCCGGGAAGTCTGCCAGCGGGCGTTTCAGGCCCCCGCGAAAGACCTGCTGCGCCATCTCGTCGACGATGTCCGGGCGCTTTACGTAAAGCGGCACGCCGTCGCATCCGGGCGGGGTGGCCTGGATGACGGTCCAGCGGATCATCTGCGCGTCCTGGGTGGCAATGTCGCCATAGCGCAGCCCGGCCAGGATCAGCACCACCGCCGTCAGCGGGGTTCCGCGCATCCGCGCCAGCAGGCCGGCAGGCGTGGACAACACCGCGGCCAACGCGACGCCCGGCACGCAGACGACCAGGTTGCGGGGCGAGATCACCGGCGTGTGGATCGAGATCAGAAGCCCGGCGGCAACAACCATCGCCGGTGCGATCAGCGCCATGCGGGCGGGGCCTGCGGCCAGGCTGCCCCGCTGAACCGCGATGGCCATGACCAGAAGCGCCAGCGGGATCTGTTGCGCGGCAAAGTCCAGGAACGGGCCGAGGCCGTTGGTGATCCACATCTGCCCGCCCAGCGAGTCGGCGGTCCGGGCGATGCCGAAGGCCCAGCCCAGCACCCCAACGGTGATCGCAGCGCCCAGCACGGCCGAGACCGCCGCGCGGGCACGGCTACCGTGGAACCAGTGATGCAGGGTCGACAGCAGCAGAAGGGACAGCCCCAGCGCCGCGCCGAAGAAGTGCAGCGCGGCCAGCGCGGCGGTGGTCAGCGCCAGCGCGGCGGTGCGCGGACGGCCCGACGATTCCTCCAGCAGCAGGGCATGGCCCAGTGTCGCCAGCCCCAGCAGCAGGAAATAGCTGCGCAGGTCCAGCATCAGGCTCAGGGTATAGCCGTTGACGGCGATCAGCGCCGCGAACACCGCCAGCCGGGGGCGGTCAAGGTGGCGCGACAGGATCGCCAGCGCAGCCAGCAGTGCCAGCAATCCGGGCAGGTTGACCAGGCGCAGCAGGTGCGAGGCGCCGCCTACGATCTCGCCCAGCCAGCGGACCAGCAGCACGTAGGTCGGCGGGTGCACGTCGCCCAGCAGCACACCCCAGTCCAGCGGCCGGCCGGGGGCAGCGGCGCCCAGGGTGAACACCTCGTCGTACCAGTAGGACCGGTTCCATCCCAGAAGGATCACGCCCAGCACCAGGGCCGCGCCGATCACGGCAGCGGCGGCCAGCCAGTCGGTCTTGGCAAGACGGGTGCGCAGGGCCTGCATGAAAGCCCGCTAGCATCCGCCGGGGCGCCGGGCAAGCAAAGCCTGTGCCCGGCATTGCGGGCGGGTCTAACCGGGGGGGCGTGAGACCAGCCCACCCGAGTGGCGCAGGATCTGGCCTGTCAGGTCCAGTTCGCCCAGCGCGGCAAGGATCTCGGGAGCGGGGCGGCGGATCTGGCGGATCAGGGCATCCTCGCTGATCGGGGCCGGACCCAGCAGGTTGAGGATGAGCGACGTGACCGGCGGACCGGCCTGCGACATCGGCGGGGCAGGGCCTTGGCGTGGCGTGCATGCCACAGGCGCGGGGCTGGCGGCGGGGGCGGGGCGCAGCGGTTTCGGCAGATCCAGCGCCGCCGCGATATCCTCGGCCGAGCGGACCAGTGTCGCGCCGTCGCGGATCAGCATGTTGCACCCCGAGGCACGGGCGTCGAACGGGTGGCCGGGAACGGCCATCACCTCGCGCCCCTGGTCCAGCGCGGTGCGGGCGGTGATCAGGCTGCCGGACTTGGCCGCGCCTTCGACCACCACAAGCCCTGGGACGAGGCCCGAGATGATGCGGTTGCGGCGCGGAAAGTGCCGTGCCTGCGGGCTGAGACCCGGCGGCATTTCCGACAGCAGCAGGCCGCGCTGGGCGATCTGGCGTTGCAGGTCCTCGTTCTCGCGCGGGTAAGTCACGTCGACGCCGCCAGCCAGTACCGCGATGGTCCCGGTATCCAGTGCCGCCTGGTGCGCGGCCGTGTCGATGCCGCGCGCCAGGCCCGAGACGACGGCGAAGCCCATTTCGGCCAGCCCCTTGGACAGGTGCGCCGACATCCGCATTCCCAGCGCCGAGGCGTTGCGTGCGCCGACCAGTGCGATCCCACGGCGCGCCGCGATTTTCGGGTCGCCCAGCGCCCACAGCAGCGGGGGACGGTCGTCAATTCGCGCCAGGCGCTCGGGGTAGCCGGGATAGCCGGGGACCAGAAGGTGCGCGCCAAGCGCCGCGCCCCGGTCCAGTTCGGCCTGTGCCACGCCGGGCGGGCAGGCGCGGTAATCCTCCACCCCTGCCTCGCGCGCGACGCGGGGCAGGGCCTCGAGCGCCGCTTGCGCCGAGCCGTGCTCGTCCATCAATCGTCGGAAGGTCGTCGCCCCGACGCGGGAGGACCGGATCAGCCGCACCCAGGCCAGCCGCTCGGCCCCCGAAAGGGCGGGCGGTGTAGGGTCGGGAAATGGCAGGCGAGGCGCGACGGTCATGGGGCGCAGCCTTGCCCCGGATTGGTTAAGCCGCGCTTAAGCGAGGGTGAAACGCTTCGGGGTGGATCAGGCGGATGGTCAGCCAGAAGGCAAGGCCAAGGACGACACTGCCTGGGATGAAGAATACCGCCTCGATGCCAAAGCCGTGCACCCCGCCGATGACAATGAACAGCACGAGGATTCCGGTGATCGCTGCCGTGCCCCAGCCGAACATGTCGTACCGGCGTGCGAGAATCACAAACGGGATCGAGACCGGGATACCCTGCCAGGACACCATGAAGGATCTGGCGAGTGTGCCGATCTGGGTTTCGACGATTTCCAGGGCGGGGCCCGCTGCGGTCTGCGTGATGCCACTGCCGCTGAACAGGAATCTTGCAAGGCTGTGGATGGCCTGCGCCAGCGCGGGAACGCCGACAAGGATCGCGAAGTAGCCCGCAAGGCAGGACCACCACGTGATGGCTCGCGCTGCCCCCGCGGGCGTGCGAAACGGGGGCAGGCCGTTCATGCTCAGCCCGCCTGGCTGCCGCCGACGGTCAGGCCACCGATCATCAGCGTGGGCAGGCCGACGCCGACCGGGACCCACTGGCCGTTCTTGCCACAGTTGCCGATACCCGGATCCAGCGCCAGGTCGTTGCCGATGGCGCGGATCTTCTGCATCGAGGTCGCCCCGTCGCCGATCAGTGTCGCGCCCTTGATAGGCGCGCCGATCTTGCCGTTCTTCACCCGGTATGCCTCGGTGCAGGAGAACACGTACTTGCCGTTGGTGATGTCCACCTGACCGCCACCGAATCCGACGGCATAGATGCCATCCTTGAGGTCGGCGAGGATCGCGGCGGGATCGGCGTCTCCGCCCATCATGTAGGTGTTGGTCATGCGCGGCATGGGAATGTGGGCATAGCTCTGCCGCCTTCCGTTGCCGGTGGGTTTGACGCCCATCAGCCGGGCGTTCTGACGATCCTGCATGTAGCCAACGAGGATGCCGTCCTCGATCAGAACGTTCTTGCCCGAGGGCGTGCCCTCGTCATCGAAGGTGATAGAACCGCGCCGGTCGGGGATCGTGCCGTCGTCCAGCACGGTGACGCCCGGTGCGGCGACGCGCTGGCCCATGAGACCGGCGAAGGCCGAGG
>JBFHFG010000189.1:0-6259 GCA_041583815.1 Halovulum sp. | reverse complement strand
GTGGACTTCGACCTCGCCCGAGATGATCTTGGCCTTCGCCTCTTCGACGGCAGCCTTCATTTCGTCGGTCAGCAGATCCTCGTTGTTCTCGTCCACGGCATAGCCGACACCCTCTTCGGCCAGGCCCAGCACCTGCAGGCCAGGCTCGAAGTTGCCGTCCATCGAGTCCTTGAACGCGTCATACACCGCGACGTCGACGCGCTTCAGCATCGAGGTCAGAACCTTGCCCGGATGCAGGTAGTTCTGGTTCGAGTCGACACCGATGCCCAGTGCGCCATTGTCAGCAGCGGATTGAAGCACGCCGCGGCCAGTACCACCGGCAGCGTGGTAGACAACGTCAGCACCCTGGTCGATCTGGCTTTTCGCCAGCTCGCCGCCTTTCACCGGGTCGTTCCAGGCCGCGCCGGTGGTGCCGGTCATGTTCTGGATCACGGTGGCGTCGGGATTCACCGCCTTGACGCCCTGCACGTAGCCGCAGGCGAACTTGCGGATCAGGCCGATGTCCATGCCACCGACAAAGCCGACGGTGCCCGATTCCGAGGTCATCGCGGCAAGCACGCCGACCAGGTACGAGCCCTCATGTTCCTTGAAGACGACCGAGCGGACGTTCGGCAGGTCGATCACCGCGTCGATGATGGTGAACTGGGTGTCGGGGAACTCGGCGGCGACAGCCTCCATCGCGGACTGCTGGGCGAAGCCGGCGACCACAATCGGGTTGTTGCCCTGCTGGGCAAAGCGGCGCAGGGCCTGCTCGCGCTGAGCGTCCGACTGGACCTCGAACTCGCGGTACTCGATATCGAACTCTTCCTTGAAGCGCTCGGCGCCTTCGTAGGAGGCTTGGTTGAAGGACCGGTCGAACTTGCCGCCCAGGTCGAAGATTACGGCGGGTTTGAAGTCCTGCGCGAATGCGCCGGCCGCGGCGCCGAATACGGCTGCTGCCCCCGCAAGCGCGGATACGAATTTGATCAAGGTTACCTCCACGGTTGGCCGATACCGCCGGACACCCGGGCGCCCCGTTTCGGGTGCTGCCGCTTCGCGCCGGCGGATAGAAAAATCCTGAGCCAGTAAGGCCCACAGGTATCGGGCGGTCAATGGTTTTTGCCGAAACGACGTTAGGGCAACCCGGGTTGACCCGTAATCGGTTTCGCCAGAACTCGCGCGTGAACCTTCTGCGCGCCTTCGCCAGTGTAATAGTCCTTGCGATAGCCCTTTTCGGCAAACCCGGCGGCGGCATAAAGGGCGCGCGCGGCGTGGTTCGTCTCGGCCACCTCAAGGAACAGGTCCTCGACGCCCCTGTCGCCCAACTCGCGTTCAAGCCTGGCCAGAAGGCGGCGGGCGAGCCCGCGTTTGCGGGCGGTGGGATCGGTGCAGATGGTCAGCACCTCGGCCTCGGGCCCCGCCAGGCGGGCCAGAACGAAGGCCCGGTCATCCTCGGTCAGCAGCAGCACGCGCGGATCGGCCAGGAGGTCTGAAAACTCGGTCGCCGTCCACGCGCGCGGCGGGCCGGGAAAGGCCACCGCGTGAAGCGCGGCCAACGCCTCAGGCTTCATCGAGGATTGGCGGGGGGGCCTCGGACGGCAGCGCCGCATCGGCGGACCGCAGGTACATCGGCGCGGGCGCGTCGTCGCCTTCTATCGCGTGCGCGGCAAAGGCGAATGCTTCGGGGTCGGGGACAAGGCTTTCTGACCCGGCGACAAGGCCCAGGTCTTCGGCGATCCGGCCTGCATTGTGGCCCAGCACGACGGTCCTGGGCGGCAACGCCAGCGCATTCAGCTCGAACGGCTCGACGACGCGGGGCGTCAGTTCGGCCTCGCCATAGCCGCGCAGGTAGAACCGGCCGCGTCGCGCATCCAGACTGACCAGCGTCGGCCCCTCGCGGCCAAGGGCCAGCGCGTCGAAGGTGCTGACGCCGATCGCGCGGATGCCCAGCGCCAGCGCAAGGCCGCGTGCCGCCGCGACCGATATGCGGATACCGGTGAAATTCCCCGGACCGACGCCAACGGCGATCGCATCCAGGTCGCGCCAACCGATGCCCGACAGGTCAAGGGCCGACTGGGCCATCGGCACCAGCCGTTCGGCCTGCCCGCGATCCATGGTTTCGGTAAGCGAGGACAGAACCTCGCGCCCCTCTGTCACGGCAACCGAACAATGGGGGCCAGCCGTGTCGAGCGCGAGGATCTTCATCGTTCGGTCAGGCCGCTACGGGGCGGACTTCGGTCACTTCGGGGATATAGTGACGCAGCAGGTTCTCGATCCCCATCTTCAGGGTCATGGTCGACGACGGACAACCGGCACAGGCACCCTGCATGTGAAGGTAGACCACGCCACGCTCGAACCCGTGGAACGTGATGTCGCCGCCGTCCTGCGCCACGGCGGGCCGCACGCGGGTGTCCAGCAGTTCCTTGATCTGGGTCACGATCTCGGCGTCGGGGCCGTCATGGTCGGCATGGCCGACGGCACCGCCTTCGCCCTGCATTACCGGCTGGCCCGACTGGTAGTGTTCCATGATCGCGCCAAGGATGGCAGGCTTGATGTGCGACCAATCGATGGTGTCGGCCTTGGTCACGGTGACGAAGTCGGGGCCGAAGAACACGCCCGTGACACCGTCCACCCCGAAGATGCGGTTGGCCAGCGGCGAGGTCGCAGCGGCTTCGGCCGACGGAAAGTCCGCGGTGCCTGCGGGCAGAACGCTTTCGCCCGGCAGGAACTTCAGCGTCGCCGGGTTAGGCGTCGATTCGGTCTGGATGAACATCGTCGGTCTCCAATCATTCAGGCACCCAATCTGGGCGTCCCGACTAATTAAGTCAAGCATATTGGAATGCTTCTAAACTGCTGCGGGACCGGATCTCACGATACCGCGATGATGTCTTCCTTTGTCATCGTGCCCGGGACCACCGTCACCGGCACCGGCATGTCGCTGACGCGGCGCCCGGCCAGTTCGGTCACAAGGGGGCCAGGCCCGTCGCCCTTGGTGCCCGCGCCCAGGACCAGCACGCCGATCTCTGGGTTCTCCTTGATGTGTTCAATGATCTCGCGCGCTTTCTCGCCCTCGCGGATGGCCAGCGTCGGGGTCACCCCCTCGACCTTCTCCATGCGGTCGCGGAACACTTCGAAATGCGCCTCGATCTTCTCGCGTGCCTCGGCACGCATGACTTCGCCGACACCGATCCAGTGCTGGAACTCCTCGGGCGATATGATGCCCAGCAATTCGACGCCCCCGCCCGTCTTCGCGGCACGGATCGCGGCGAACCGCATGGCGTTCAGGCACTCGGGCGTATCGTCGAGCACCACCAGGAATTTGCGCAATGGGTTTCCTCCGGAAATGGTTCAAGGATCATTCCCGATCCGCGCGGCGGCTGCAAGTCACTGTCGCGCCGCGCGCCTGAGCGCCGGTTTCAGCGGTTTCAGCAGGCGCGAGACAAGCGTGGGAACAAGGCCCAGCGCCGCGGCGGCCAGGCCGGCCAGCCACATCGCCAGGCTGCGAACCTCGTCGGACCATCGCATCAGGGCGCGAGTCAGTCGGCTTTTACCGGCCAGTTCCATGCTTGCGACAACGCGGTCAGGCCGCGCCTCGGCAGCCCGCGCGACCCGTCGGGCATCGCCCGCATCGTCGACATGCCGCAACAGGTAGAGCGCGGGAACCGTCCCGACGCTGTCGCGCATCCGTCCCAGGTCGTCGGCGAGCGCACCCAGACGTCGCGCGGGCGCTGGTCGGACGGCAGAGGCCAGCACCTTGTCGAACCGGCGCACATCCCCGAGCCGAAGCGCCGCCAGCACGTTCCAGTCCACCAGTCGCACCGCATCGGCGCGCAGCACGCCCAGAAGTGGCGCGGACAGCGCCCCGACCCGCTTGGCCGTCTTGGCGATCCCCGCGCCCGTCTTGATCATCATCGAGGTGCCGCCCGAGAACACGACCAGCGCTGTCGCCCCGAGACCCACGGTCGAAAGTGCGAGGTCGACCTCGTCCACCTCGGCGCCGACCACGATGTTGCGCGACTCGCGGACGATGTCGCGGATATCGCCCAGCACCGTCAGGTCGACGGCGACCCTGCACAGCATGGCCTCGGATAGCGGGCATGCATCTGCATCGGCGGCGCATCTCAGGCAGGTCTGCGTGCCGGCCCACCTGCCCCGGTCCTGTTCGTTGGCTGCCACAAGCGCAGCGGCGGTCCGGGGCGGAAGCGGCACGCCCATATCGACGGCGGCCTTGGTCAGCGCGTCCAGCGCCACCCAGTTGCGCGGCGTCTCGTCCAGCAAGGAGTCGATACGGGCGGCAATGCGGTCCGGCGTCGCCACCTCGGCCCACAGACGGTCGAAGGCAGCGCCGACCTCGTCCCCGGTGCGCTCGACCAGGGCGAACCCCAGCGGCGAGGTGATGACGCGATGGAACGTGAACCCCGCCCCTGCCAGCGGAACGAGGAACAGCAGCGCCAGGATCAGCCGTGCTGCCTGGCGCCGCATCGGGTCACCGGCTCCGGATGAAGCCGATGATGTCGTAGGTCCGGTCGAGGATCGGCTCGGCGATCTCGGCCGCCTGCTGCGCGCCACGGCCCAGGATACGATCCAGCTCGGCCTTGTCTTGCAGCAGCTCGTCCATCCTTGCGCTGATGGGCGACAGTTTCGCCACTGCCAGGTCGGCCAGCGCCGGCTTGAAAGTGCCAAACTGCGCACCTGCGTATTCCGCGATCACCGCCTCGGCCGAGGTTTCGGACAGCGCGGCATAGATGTTGACCAGGTTGCGCGCCTCGGGGCGATCCTCCAGCCCCTCGACCGTTTCCGGCAACGGCTCGGGGTCGGTCTTGGCCTTGCGGAACTTCTTGGCGATCGTGTCGGCGTCGTCGGTCAGGTTGATCCGGCTCATGTCCGACGGGTCGGATTTCGACATCTTCTTGCTGCCGTCGCGCAGGCTCATCACGCGGGTCGCGGTGCCTTCGATCATCGGCTCGGGCAGCGGGAAGAAATCCGGCACACCGTAGTCGTTGTTGAACTTCGCCGCGGTGTCGCGGGCAAATTCAAGATGCTGCTTCTGATCCTCGCCCACGGGCACATGGGTCGCGTGATAGGTCAGGATGTCGGCCGCCATCAGCGCGGGATAGGTGTACAGCCCTACGCTGGCGTTTTCCGTGTTCTTGCCGGCCTTGTCCTTGAACTGGGTCATCCGGTTCGCCCAGCCGATCCGCGCGACACAGTTGAACACCCACGCCAGTTGCGCATGGGCGGGCACCTGGCTTTGGTTGAACAGGATCGACTTTTCCGGATCCAGACCGCAGGCGATATAGGCCGCGGCCACGGCACGCGTCGCTTCGGTCAATTCCTCGCGCCCGGGCCAGCCGGCAGTGATCGCGTGCTGATCGACCATGCAGTAGATCGTCTCGCAATCGTCCTGCTGGAAATCGACAAAGCGCTTCACCGCGCCCAGATAGTTGCCCAGGGTTAATTTGCCCGTGGGCTGGACGCCGGAGAAGACCCGACGCTTGTGAGTTGCCGTGGACGGGGTGTCCGACGTGGCCTCGCGCATGGAAATCGTTCCGGAGTTGTGTTTAAACCGCCGCGCTTATCGCTGTCCGTCCCATCCACGTCAACCGGCCCGCGTCAACAGGAGCGCCGATGTACGATCCCAACCACAACGCCTCGCCCGTGAACCCGATCCCGCCGGTCGTGCTGGCGATGGTCGCGATCATCGCTTTTTTCGAGATCGCCTTTCAATTGGGCGAGCGCGGCCTGGTGGGCGGCCCATCGGCGATCCAGTGGCGTGTGCAGGCCTTGCAGACCTTCGGGTTCTACCCATCGGTTTGGGATTACCTGGTCACCACCCGCAGCCTGTCCCCCCCCGAGGCACTGGGGCGCTTCGTCACCTACCCGCTTGTCCATGCCAGCTTCGTGCATGCGCTATTCGCCTGCGTGCTTTTGCTGGCACTGGGCAATTTCATTGCTCGGGTCTTCCGGCCCGTCGCGCTGGTGCTGGTGGTGCTGGCCAGCGTGATCGCTGGGGCGGTGGTCTTTGGCCTGACCAACAAGAGCGGCGCGCCGCTTTATGGCGCCTATCCTGCCGCCTACGGCATGATCGGCATGTACACCTGGTGCCTGTGGACCATGGCCGAGCGCATGGGCCGCAATCCTTATGCCGCGTTCCAGCTGATCGGTGTGCTGATCGGGATCCAGCTGCTGTTCGTCGTGCTCGAGGGCACCTGGTACAGTTTCTTCGCCGAGATCGCAGGCTTTGCCACCGGTTTCGTGCTGGCCGCGCCGGCCGCGCCGG
>JBFHFG010000188.1:0-6267 GCA_041583815.1 Halovulum sp. | reverse complement strand
TTCCTGCAGGGCGGGGGGCGGCCGTTTTCCAAGGCAGACCGATCGCGGTTCCTTGACCGGCTGGAGACGCTGCTGCGGCAGGCGGCGCGCTAACGCCGGTTGCCGCCGCCCGTCACGCCCAGCGCACGGGCGGTGAAATCCGCGTCGCCAGTGCTGGCCAGCACGCCGACCGCCTGATCCGCCGGCATCCACAGCGCGCGGTGGCCCGGCTCGGCCGGAGTACCAAGGCGCAGGCCGGGGGCACAAAGGTAGACGTGGCAGATCTTGCGCGCCCACAGGTCATACTCAGGCATCCAGGTGAAACGCTGGTAGACGCCCAGCTTGCGGCGAATGCGGATTCGCCAGCCGGTCTCCTCCCACGTTTCGCGGATCAGGGCGCGGACGGGGGTCTCGCCCGGGTCGATGCCGCCGCCGGGCAGCTGGATCTCGACCTGGGGGCGGGTCTGCTCGGTCACCAGAACGCCATCGCGCCCGGCTATGACGCCGTAGGCGCCGGGCCGGTCGGTGTAGCGGATACCGGGCCTTGGGGGTTCTCCGTAACGTCTCATGCGGGGAAGGCATGCCCGGTTCGGGCAACCGGCGCAAGTAGTGCCCGCAACGGGCGGGGTTGGCAATTCGCCGGGCTGTTACTATCTGGGTATGTCTTCGGCGATCCCGCGCCAGGAAGGAGCATTGCCATGACCACCGCACAAGCCATCACGTGGGACGATACCGTTCTGCCGTTTCAGCTGGACCGGGCCGACATCCGCGGCCGGGTGGCCCGGCTTGACCGGTCCTTGCAGACCATTCTCGACCAGCACAACTATCCGGCCCAGGTCGAGGCGCTGGTGGCCGAGGCAGCCATGCTGACCGCGTTGATCGGGCAGACCATCAAGCTGCGCTGGAAACTGTCGCTGCAGATCCGCGGTGACGGGCCGATCCGCCTGATCGCGACCGACTATTTCGGACCCAGGGACGACGGCCAGCCGGGCCGCGTACGCGCCTACGCCAGTTTTGACAAGGAGCGGCTGGCCAGCCATGCCGGGACGCCGTTCGAGGGCATGGGCAAGGGCATGTTCGCAATCCTGATCGACCAGGGTCAGGGCATGACGCCCTACCAGGGGATCACGCCACTGACCGGAGGGTCGCTGGCCGCCTGCGCGGAAAGCTACTTCGCGCAGTCCGAACAGCTGCCGACCCGCTTTGCACTGGAGACCGCACAGGCATCGGTTCCGGGCGGCGAGACTGCCTGGCGCGGTGGCGGGGTGATGGTGCAGCACATGCCCAAAGCCTCGCCTCACGTGGCCAGCGAAGGCTCGGGCGAGGGTGGTTTGCTGACGCGCGACGACCTGCTGGACGGGGACGATGCCGAGAACTGGAACCGGGTGAACACGCTGCTCGACACGGTCGAGACGACCGAGCTGATCGGGCCGCACGTGACGCCCGATACCCTGCTGGTACGCCTGTTCCACGAAGAGCAGCCGCGCGTCTTCGACGTGCAGCCGGTGCATTTCGGCTGCACCTGCGGGCCGGAAAAGGTGGTGCAGTCCCTGTCGATCTATTCGGCGAAGGACATCGCGCACATGACGACCGATGATGGCAAGGTGACCGCCGACTGTCAGTTCTGCGGCGCGCATTACGAGTTCCCGCCCGAGGTCCTGGGCTTCGAGGCGAAGCAGTGACGTGAACAGTCCGACCACATTCCGGACGGACACGCCCGGTGCGGCCCCTGCCGCGCCGGGCTTTGACGCGCTGCGGCGCGCGCTGACCGGGCCGTGGCCGAAGGCATCTTCGGATTTCGACCTGACACCCGAGGTACGGGACACGCTGCCGCCGGGGCGCAAGCTGAAGCCTGCCGCCGTTCTGATCGCGCTGGTCGAAAGACCCGAGGGTCCAGGCGTGCTGCTGACCCGTCGGTCGCGTCGGCTGAAGGCGCACCCGGGCCAAATCGCCTTTCCCGGCGGGCGCGTGGACGATGACGACCCTTCGAACTGGCACGCCGCCCTGCGCGAGGCGCAGGAGGAGATTGGCCTGGACCCGGCGCTCGTCACCTCGCTGGGGGTGATGCCCCGGCACGAGACTGTCACCGGCTTCGATGTCGAGCCTCATGTCGGGCGCGTCGCGCCCGGATTCTCGGTTCGCGCCGCCGAGGCCGAAGTGGCCGAGGTCTTCGAAGTGCCGCTGGCCTTCCTGTTGGACCCCGCGAACTTTCAGATACACGCGCGCCAGTGGCAGGGCCGTACCCGGCGCTATTTCGCGGTGCCCTGGGGGCCCTACTATATCTGGGGCGCGACGGCGCGGATATTGAAGGTGCTGTCCGACCGGGTGGCCGGCGCGTGACCCGCCTGAACGCCGACTGGCTACGTGATCCGGGCACGCTGGCGGTGATGCGGATGCTGACCGATGGCGGGCATCAGTGCTATTTCGTCGGCGGCTGCGTGCGGAACGCGCTGCTTGACCTGCCGGTGGCCGATATCGACATTGCAACCGACGCTATCCCCGAACGGGTCATTGCGCTGGCCCGCGATGCCGGGCTGAAGGCGGTTCCGACCGGAATCGACCATGGCACGGTCACGGTTATCGCCGACGGCCCGCATGAAGTGACGACCTTCCGCCGCGATGTCGAAACCGACGGCCGTCGCGCGGTCGTCGCCTTCTCGGCCTCGATCGCCGAAGATGCCGCCCGGCGCGATTTCACCATGAACGCACTTTACGCCGACGCTGCGGGCAAGGTGCACGACCCGATCGGCGGGCTGCCCGACCTGCTGGCGCGCCGGGTGCGGTTCATCGGCAATGCCGCCGAGCGTATCGCCGAAGACGGCCTTCGGGTGCTGCGCTTCTTCCGATTCAGCGCGATCTATGGCGACCCGGCGCAGGGTCTGGACCCCGAAGGGCTGGCCGCCGTGGCCGCTGCCGACCGCGCGCTGGAGCCGGTCAGCCACGAACGCATCGGGGCCGAGATCGCAAAGCTGCTGGGCGCGGCGGACCCCGCCCCCGCGGTGGCCGCGATGGACAGGACGGGCGTGCTGCTGCGCGTCCTGCCCCGGTCGCGGGCCGACGTGCTGCCGGTGCTGATCCACCTGGAAGGCCAGGCACTGGTCGCGCCGCGCTGGCTGCGGCGGCTGGCGGCACTTGGCGACGGGGACCGGACCGACGCGCTGCGCCTGTCGCGCGCCGATGCACGGCACCTCGTACAGGTGCGGACCTGCCTAGAGGATGCCCTGCCCGACCATGCCGCCGCCGAAAGCTTCGGCTTAGCCGTGGCCGAGGATGCCGCGTTGATCCGCACCGCGTCGCTGGGCGCGCCGCTGGCGCCGGACTGGCGCGACGGTATCGAGGCGGGCGCGCGGGCGCAGTTCCCGGTCAGCGCCGCCGACCTGATGGACCGCTATGGCGCAGGCCCCGACCTTGGCGCGGCGCTGAAACGACTGCACGCGGCCTGGGTCGACAGCCGCTTCGCGCTGGACAAGGCCGCGTTGCTGGCGCTGGACGCTCAGGACGCACGGCGGCCGTAACCTTCCATCCGTTTCAGCCATTTCTGGCGGTTCGCGGGCTGCTCGGCCTCGGCCATGCCGATCAGCGAGTCGCGGATCGGGCCAAGCCCGGCAAAGCCGAGGATGTTCCGACGCAGGCTTTTCAGGCTGTGGGCGAGGAAGAAGTATCGGTAGAAGAACGCGGGCATACCCATCGTCACCACCACCCGAGCCGACCGGCCCTTGAGCTTCGGCGTCCAGCCCTTCGCGGTGATGTCGAAGGCAAATTCCTCGGTGAAGACGCGCTCCAGCCAGGCCTTCAGATGCGCGGGCATGGTTCCCATCCACAGCGGGTAGATCAGCACGACATGTTGTGCGGTGGTAATTGCCTGCTGCGCCTCACCCACATAGTCCGGACCACCGCCCGCCTTCCATTCCGCCGGATCGCGCAACGGCGCGACATCGACGGCCCCCACGTCGATCAGCGTAACACCGTGCCCCGCCCCCTCGGCCCCCTTGCGATAAGCGTCGGCCAGCGCGTGGCAGTAATGCGTGTGCGCGCCGTCCGGATGGCCCTGAATGATGACGATCCTGGTCATTCCGTCCCCCTCGACTGTCAGGGGGTGACAGTACAGATGCGATTCCGGCCCCCCATGATCTGAGTCAAGCGGCTTCGGCGTTGTTAGAATCGCGGGCATGGGATAAGGTGAACATATAGCGAACATCGGTTATCATGGGGGATACGATGCCAAGCGATACTCTGAAATCCGTGGCCAATCAGCTGGTCGAGAACTGCCGCACCGGGAACGAGGAAAAGGGCCTGGACGAGCTTTATGCCGCTGACGCCGTGTCGGTCGAAGCGGCCGATTTCAGCGGTGCGGGCCGCGAGACGAAGGGGCTGGACGGTATTCGCGGCAAGCACACCTGGTGGGCCGAGAATTTCGAGGTGCACGGCGGCAGCGCCGACGGCCCCTACCTGCACGGGGACGACCAGTTCTCGGTCATCTTCGAAATCGACGCGACCGAGAAGGCCAGTGGCAAGCGCGAGAAGATGAAGGAAGTCGCTATCTACACCCTGAACGACAAGGGCAAGATCGCGCACGAGGCGTTCTACATGCAGATCTAGGCCTGTGGGCCGGGGTCCAGCCTGCGGGGCCCCGGCCCTTCCGCGCCCAGATAGTCATCCGCGTTGTAAAGCGGGCAATGCTTCACTGACAGGCATCCGCAGCCGATGCAGTAGTCGAGCTTGTCACGTAGCCAGACAAGCTGGTCGATGCGTGCGGTCAGCGCTGCACCCCAATGTGCCGACATGGATTGCCAGTCGTCGGTGCTTGGGGTCCGGTCCTGCGGTAGCGCCTGAAGCGCCTCACCAATCTCTGCCAGTGGCACGCCCAGTTTCTGCGCCACCTTGATGATCGAGACATAGCGCAACATCGCCCGGTCGTATCGGCGGTGATTGGCTGGCGTGCGCCAGCTGCGGATCAACCCGAGACTTTCGTAATAGTGCAGCGCCGAAACAGCCACACCCGAGCGGGCGGACAGTTCTCCGACGGACAGATCAGTGTTGCGGCGTTTTGTGGGCAAAATCGCTTGACCTCAAGTGAGCTTGAGGAAGCAGGTTACGCGCCATTCGATTCGATGCAAGGATCATCCCGATGACACATATCACCCGTTCCCGCCCCACTCGCTACGGCTGGACCGCATGGCTTGAAGATCAATGGCGCGCCTGGGCAGCCCGTCGCCGCCACCGGCGCACGCTCGTCCGGATATCGAACCTGGATCCGCACCTGCGCAAGGACATGGGCTTGCCCCATGTCGAGGATGAGAGCCCCCGCGACCGGTTTCACACCCTATGGTGACGCCCGGTTCAGGGCCACTTGGCGACGGGCGGCAGGCTCATCAGCACGGCCTCGGGGTTGTGCCCGGTGTGCAGGCCGAATTGAGTACCGCGGTCATAGACCAGGTTGAACTCGGCATAGCGGCCGCGCCTGACAAGTTGCCACTCGCGGTCGGCCTCGGTCCAGGGCTCCTTGAGGTGCCGCTCGGTGACTGGAAGGAAGGCTTTCAAAAACGCTTCGCCCACGTCGCGGGTGAAGGCGAAGTCGGCCTCCCAGTCGCCGGTGCAGTGATCGTCATAGAAGATACCACCAACGCCGCGCGGCTCGTTCCAATGCTTGATCATGAAGTACTCGTCCGCCCAGGCCTTGAAACGCGGATAGTACGCAGGGTCGTGCCGGTCGCAGGCGGCTTGCAGCGCGGCGTGGAAATGCGCGGTGTCATCCGCGTCCTCGACCATCGGGTTGAGGTCGGCACCGCCACCGAACCACCAGGCGCCGGGGGTCCAGAACATCCGCGTGTTCATGTGGACAGCGGGCGTCTTGGGGCTGCGCATGTGCGCGACAAGGCTGATGCCACTGGCCCAGAAGCGCGGGTCGGTGTCGAGGCCGGGGATCTCCTTGCGGGCGGTCAGGCTTTTCTGCGCCCGCTCGCCCAACTGGCCGTAAACGGTCGAGATGTTGACGCCGACCTTCTCGAACACCCGGCCCTCGCGCATGACGGACATGACCCCGCCACCGGCATCGACCTCGCCGTCCGAGGCACGGCGGGTTTCCTTGCGGGTGAACCGGCCGGCGGGCAGGTCCTTGTGCGGACCCCAGTCCTGCGCGTCCTCGATCGCCTCGAACGCGGCGCAGATCCGGTCACGCAATTCGGTGAACCAGGCCGAGGCGCGCACCTTGCGCTCGTCGAAAATGTCGGCTTCCGTCATGTTCGGCCCCTTCCTGCGGATCGGGCGGCACTCAATTCCGCCCATCGC
>JBFHFG010000187.1:0-6276 GCA_041583815.1 Halovulum sp. | reverse complement strand
GGGTCACGTTGGCGTCGTCCAGCGGCGCGTCGACCTCGTCCAGCACGCAGATCGGGCTGGGGTTGGCCAGGAACACGGCGAAGATCAGGCTCATCGCGGTCAGCGTCTGCTCGCCGCCCGACAGCAGGCTCAGCGTCGACAGTTTCTTGCCCGGCGGCTGGCACATGATCTCCAGCCCGGCGTCCAGCGGATCGTCGCTTTCCACCAGCACAAGGTTCGCATCCCCGCCGCCGAACAGCGTCCGGAACAGGGTCGAGAAGTTGGCATTCACCTCTTCGAACGCCGCCAGCAGCCGGTGCCGCCCCTCGCGGTTCAGGTTGGCGATCCCGGTACGCAGCTTCGCGACGGCCTCTTCCAGGTCCGACTTCTCGGCCGACAGCGTCTCGAACTCGGTCCGCACCTCCGAGGCATCCTCCTCGGCGCGCAGGTTGACCGCGCCCAGCGCATCGCGCTGGCGGGCCAGCCGGGCGGCCTCAATCTCCAACGCCTCGCTGTCGGGCATGGTGTCGGGGTTCTTGTCGAGCGATTCCAGCAACTGCTCGGGGCTTTTTTCCTGCTCCTCGCGGATCCGCTCGGCAGCGGCTTCGACGCGGGCGGCGGCGGCCTCGGCCAGCGCCTCGGCGCGCGCCCGGCCCTCGCGGGCCTCGGACGCGGCCCGTTCGGCGGCGCGCTCGGCGGCCTCGGCCTCGCGCAGGGTGGTCTCGCCCACGGCCAGGGCGTCCGAGGCGGCGCGGCAACGGTCCTCGGCCTGGGTGATCAGTTCGACCAGTTTGGCGCGCTCTTCCAGGATCTGGTCCGGCACGGCCTGCGCCTCTTCCAGCGCCTCGGTCTGTTCCTCGATGCGCGCGGCCAGGTCCAGGCTGCGGGTCTCGGCGGTCTCCAGCCGGGCCTTCCAGCCGGACAGTTCCTTGGTGACGGATTGCGCCCGGCCCTTGCGCTGGTCGATTTCACGACGCAGGTCGTCCAGCGCTTGCCGCGCTTCCATCATCGTGGCACGGGCCGACTCGACCGCGGTCCGCCGGTCCTCCAGCGTGGCGCGGGCGCTGTCCAGGTCCTCAAGCTCCTCGCGGGCGGAATGAGCCTCGGCGATCGCCTCCTCGGCCTCGGCCAGGTCCTCGGCGCGGCGGGCGCGGGCATGGGCCACGGTTTCCAGCCGCCCCTTCAGGGTCGTCTCGGCGCTTTCGGCCTGCCCGGCGGCCCGCTGCGCCTGGCTCCAAGCGGCCTCGGCCTCCTTGCGGGCACGACGCGCGGCGCTTTCGGCGGCCTGCGCGGCCTCCAGCGCGGATTGCGCGGCCTCGTGCGCATCGCGGGCGGTCTCGGCACGCGCTTCCGCCTCGTCCAACTGCTCCTGCAAGGCGCGCAGGCGGTTCTGCTGCTACAAGCGCAGCGCGGCGGTCGAGGGCGCATCCTCGGCCCGTGTCGCGTAGCCGTCCCAGCGCCACAGGTCGCCCTCGCGGCTGACCAGCCGCTGACCCGGCGCAAGCTGCGCCTGCAAACGCGGCCCATCTTCCTGATCGACCAGCCCGACATGAGCCAGCCGCCGCGACAGTACGGCGGGCGCCTCGACATGATCGGCCAGCGGGGCAGCGCCCCCCGGAAGCGCGGCGGCATCGCCCGCCGACACCAGCCGCCAGCCCGAGCGGTCGTCGCCGTCCACTTCCGGCGCCTTCAGATCGTCGCCAAGAGCCGCGCCCAGCGCCGCCTCGTAGCCCGGATCGGCGCGGACGCTGTCGAGCACCTGCGGGCCCTCGCCCTTCTCGCGCTCCAGCAGCCGCCGCAGCGCCGACACTTCGGCCCCCAGCGCAGAAACAGCGCCATCAGCTTCGGCGCGGGTCCCGCGCGCGGTGGCCTCTTCGGACTGGGCTTCGGCACGGGCGGCCTCGGCCTCGGACAGGATCTCGTCGGTACGGGCAGAGGCCTCCTGCGCGGCGTCAAGCGCAGCATCGGCATCGGCGCGGGCAGCACTGGCGGCGGACAGCTCGTCGCCCAGGCGTTCCTCGGCGGCGACGGCTTCCTGCAATTCCCCGGCCATACGGCGGGCATGGGCCTCGGCATCGGCGACCCGGCGCTCTGCAGACTGGTGCCGCGCGGCCAGGCGGGCGGTGTCTTCGGTCAACTGGTCGAGCCCCGCCTCCTGTTCTTTCAAGGCGCTGGCGGTCTCGCGCGCGTGGACCTCGGCGGCATCCAGCGCCGCGTCCTGCCCGGCCGAGGCTTTCTCGATCGCCGTCCGCTCCCAGTCCAGCTCCGCGATGCGCTCGATCGCGTCGCGGTTCAGACCCTGCTCGCGCTCGGCGTCGCGGGTCAGCTGCTCGATCTGCGCGCGGGTCTTGCGAACCTCCTCGCGGGCGCGGGCCTCGCGCTCGTCCAACTGGTCGCGGGCGACAAGCTGGCGCTGCATGACGGCATTCGCGACGGCCTCTTCCTCGCGCAGGGGCGGTACGGCGGCGTCGGCCTGCTCGCGCGCGGCGGCAGCGCGGGCGGCCTCGGTCTGGGCACGACCGGCCAGAGTCACCGCCTCGGTCAGCGCGGCGGCGGCGGCGGCGCGCTCGGCCTCGGCCTCCTGCCAGCGCCGGTACAGCAACATGCCCTCGGCGGCGCGCAACGCAGTCGAGATCTCGCGATAGCGTCGCGCCTGCCGGACCTGCTTTTCCAACGCACCCAACTGGCCGCGCAAAGCCTCCAGCACGTCCTCGACACGGGCCAGGTTGGTCTCGGTTCCCTTCAGCTTCAGCTCAGCCTCGTGCCGCCGCTGGTACAGCCCCGAGATCCCGGCGGCCTCTTCTAGAATTCGGCGACGCGCCTTGGGCTTGGCGTTGATCAGCTCGGAAATCTGGCCTTGCCGCACCAGCGCGGGCGAATGCGCCCCCGTCGAGGCGTCGGCAAACAGCATTTGCACGTCGCGCGCACGGGCTTCCTTGCCGTTGGTCTTGTAGGCCGAGCCAGCGTCGCGGGTGATGCGACGCACGATCTCCAGCGTGTCCTGGTCGTTGAAGCCGGCCGGCGCCAGGCGGTCCGAGTTGTCCAGGTGCAGCGTCACCTCGGCATAGTTCCGCGCCGGTCGGCTTGCGGCCCCGGCAAAGATCACGTCCTCCATCCCGCCGCCGCGCATCGCGGTCGGGCGGTTCTCGCCCATCACCCAGCGCAACGCCTCAAGCAGGTTGGACTTGCCGCAGCCGTTCGGGCCCACCACGCCGGTCAGACCCGGTGCGATGTGCAGCTCCGTCGGATCGACGAAGCTCTTGAATCCCAGCAAGCGCAGCTTGGTAAAGTGCATCGGTGGTGGACTGCCCTGTTTGCCCGTGGTCCGCGTACGCCGATTCCGGCCTGACGGACAGGTTCAGCGCGCAGGCCCTGCGAGTCAAGCCGTTCACTACATCATGTGGCCGGATTTCGCCGACGCCACACTATATGCACCCCACCAGCCTGTGACTGGACCCCGGCGGCACGATCCCTAACATGATCGCAATACCAAGACGAAGGACGGACTTTCATGACCCCCACCCCTCACCTGCTGGGCATCTCCGGCGCATTGCGGCAGGCCTCGACCAACACCCTTCTGGTGCACGAGGCCGCGCGCGCCTTCGGGCCCTGCCGGTTGACCGTCGCCGACATCCGTTTTCCCTTGTACGACAAGGACCTGGAGGATGCCGCGGGCATCCCCGAAGGTGTCGCCAGGCTGGTTGATCAGCTCAAGACGGCGGACGCGGTGGTGATCTCGACCCCCGAGTACAACAAGAACCTGCCCGGCGTCCTGAAGAACGCGCTGGACTGGATCAGCCGGGCCGACATGACGGCGATGCGTGATGTGCCTTTGGCGATCATGTCCTCGGCGGCGGGGCGTGCGGGGGGCGAACGCTCGCAATTCTCGCTCAGGCATTGCCTGACGCCGTTCCGGCCCCGGATCCTTCAGGGCCCCGAGGTTATGATCGCGGGGGCAGGCAAGGCCTTCGACGAAAACGGGCGCCTTGCCGATCCACGCAGCTTCGATCTTCTTCAGCAATTGATGGGCCAGCTTCAGCAGGAAATGGCGATGGCGGCGTGAGCCGACCGGGCCGGGGTCAGTCCCGGCCCATCTGCTCCGCCGCCGAGAATCCCGGTGGCAGGTCGGGCCGGGCGCCCTCGATCATGTCGGCCAGCGTCTCGGCGACCAGCGGCGCAAGGCCGAAGCCGATCTTGAACCCGCCCAGCGCGGCCAGCACCCCCGGCAGGCCGGGCACCGGGCCCAGCATCGGATCCGGGCGCCGCGCGCGAGGGCGGACCCCGGACCAGCGCTCGTGCACCGGGGCCTCGGCAAGTGCGGGGGACAAGGCGCGCGCCGCTGCGATGACCGGGTCAAGTTGCTGGTCCGGCCCCGTGGTTTCCCACTGGTTTTCCGAGGTCGAGCCGACAGCCACCAACCCACCGGGCTGCGGCACCGCATAGACCCCGTCCGCGAAGATCAGCGGCGCATCATCGGGCACCTGCGCCCGCAGCAGAGCCGCCTGACCCTTCACACCCCGGCGGCCGGGGATCCCCAACAGCTCAAAACCCGCCGTGCCCGCCGCGACGACGACGTGGGCCGCGCGGTAGGTAGTGCTGGGCGTTCGAACCTCGCCGGGGGAAAGGGCGAGCGCGGGCTCTCCCTCCTCCACGGTGCCGCCGGCGCCGCGCACCGCCTCGGCCAGCGCGGCGCAGGCTGCGCGCGGGTACAGGCGCGCCGACAGGGTTTCGTGCACGGCACCGCAGGGTGCGGCGGAGGCCGCCATCCAGCCCGGCGCGGCATCCGGGCCGACGACATTCCACGAAGCGGCATCGCCCCAGTGCTGCCGCGCCTCGTCAGCGCGCTCGGCAGCTATCTCGCGTGCACGCTCGTCGGCCAGCGGCATCAGCCGGCCCGAGGGCGAATAGCCGGTGGGTAGACCGCTGTCCGCCTGCACCGCGGGCCAGTAATCGCGGGCCATGCACAGGGCGCGGAACTGGAACGCCTTCTTCGCATTCCAACGCACGGGCACGTGCGGGGACAGCGCGCCCACTATCCCGCCAGACGCGCCCGCGCCGACGGTGCGCGCCTCGATCACGATGACCGACAGGCCGCGCGCCAAGGCCGCCCGTGCGGTCGCCAGACCCCAGACTCCGGCGCCGATCACGGCCAGGTCCCATGTCGCCTGTTTTCCGATTGCGCTTGCCCTCCGGCCTCGTATGGTCGCCCCATTTGAAGGGGCTGTAGAGCATGGACAAGGGGCAACCGCCAACCCTTGGATGGCGCGATGACACCACGCCGGTCTCGGCCCGCTTCGACGACCCGTATTTCTCGCTGAACGACGGGGCGGCGGAATCCCGGCATGTCTTCCTGCAAGGCAATGATCTGCCCGCGCGCCTGCGCCCCGGGTTCCACGTGGCAGAACTGGGCTTCGGCACCGGGCTGAACCTGGTGCTGACGGCGATGGTCGCGCAGGTTCCCCTGACCTACACCAGTTTCGAGGCCTTCCCGATGCCCGCCGCCGATGCCGCCCGCGCGCTGGCCCGCTGGCCCGAGGTTGCCGCGCAGGCCGCGCCGATGCTGGCCGCGCTGGACCGAGGCGAGACCCGCTTTTTACTGGGCAATGTCACGGCCGAGATCGTCGTCGGCGACGCTCGTCAAACGCTGCCGGCCTGGGACGGTCGCGCGGATGCCTGGTACCTGGACGGGTTCAGCCCCGCCAAGAACCCCGAACTGTGGGAGCCGGCGCTGCTGGCCCAGGTCGGTGCACACACCGCGCCGGGGGGCACCTTCGCCACCTATACCGCCGCCGGCCATGTCCGCCGCGCGCTGGAGGCGGCGGGTTTCATCGTGCAACGCCGCCCCGGTTTCGGGCACAAGCGGCACATGACGACCGGGGCACTGGCCGATGAATGAGAACGCGAAGGCCGGCATCCTGCTGATGCTGGCGACGACGACGATCTTCGCGGTGCAGGACGCGTTCTCGCGGCACCTGGCCTCGACCTACAACGTGCTGACCATCGTGATGATCCGCTACTGGTTCTTCGCCGCCTTCGTGATCCTGTGGGCAGCGATGCGGCCCGGCGGCGTGCGGCGGGTGGCGAAGACGGCCCATCCGAGGCTTCAGGTCGCGCGGGGCATCCTGCTGGTGGCCGAAACCTGCGTCATGGTGCTGGCCTTCACCCTGCTGGGACTGGTGGAAAGCCACGCGATCTTTGCCTGCTACCCGCTGATCGTCACCGCCCTGTCCGGCCCGGTGCTGGGCGAGAAGGTCGGCTGGCGGCGCCGCGCGATGGTCGGCGTCGGCTTCCTGGGCG
>JBFHFG010000186.1:0-6281 GCA_041583815.1 Halovulum sp. | reverse complement strand
TGCCCGGCATGACCGACAAGAAAGCGGCCCGGTTCGGACCCGCCTTCCTGGCGGTGCTGACCGAGGATTGAAACGGCGGCCGCGCACCGTGAAATCGCGGGTTTTCACAGTGAAAACCCCCTTAAGTCATTGATACGACAATCATATCGTTTCTTAAAACTTCGTGAACGGCCCGAAACCGCATGTTCGACCGCAGTCCAGAACGGGCTTTTCCCGCCGCCGCCATCGCCCTGTCGCTGGTCGCTTCGCCGGCTTTTCCGGACAGCTGGACAGAGCAGAAATGCACGCTCTACCAGTCGGCTTTTGCCGATGCCCTGACCATGTCGGGCACCATGGGTCTGCGGGACGAGTTCATTCGCCGCAACGAGGAGTTCATCCGCTCGGGCTGCACGACGCAGGGCCATGTCTGTCCGCAGACGCCTGAGGAACATGCACTTGCCGACCTGCTGACGCTGATGACGATGAACGAGGGCATGGCCAGCACCTTCGTCCCGTTCGGCTGCAAGCCCCTGCCCGACGCCCCCGGCGCGGACTAGATCCCTTGCGCGGCGCCGGGCAAGGCGCTATCTGCCGTCCATGATCCGGATACACGCCATTTTTGCCTGCTATTATCCGCTGCGCCCATACGCAGCGGACCGGTCGTGAACTGACACCATCCTTCCACCGCTGCCCGCCAGCGGTTGGACATGATGAACTTCCCTACCCCTGGCGCGCCCCCTTTCGGGAATTTCGCCATGACAGGACACCCAACCATCGGAATCTTCGGCCTCGGCGCCTTCGGGCGGCTGCTGGCCACGCGGCTTGCACCCTTTGCGCCGGTGCTGGGCCATGACCCGCGCGCGGATGCGCCCGAGGGCATGACGCTTGCCCCCGCCGCGGATGTCGCCGCCTGCGATATCGTGATCCTCGCCGTGCCGGTGCAGCGGCTGGCCGACTGCCTGCACATGATCGCGCCGCACCTGAAGCCGGGGACGCTGGTGGTCGATGTCGCCTCGGTCAAGGTAGAGCCGGTGGGGCTGATGACGCAGATCCTGCCCGCGCATGTGCAGATCCTGGGCACGCACCCGATGTTCGGGCCGCAAAGCGTCGATCAACCGGGGCTGACCTGCGTGCTGTGCCCGGTGCGCGGCACCGGCTGGCAGCGCGTCGCGGCCTTCCTGCGCCGGTCGGGCCTGCGCGTGGTCGTCACCAACGCCGAGACCCACGATCGCGAAGCGGCGGTCAGCCAGGGCCTGACTCACCTGCTGGCGCGCGCGTTCCTTGGACGAGATCGCCCGGCGATCACCACGCGCAGCTTCGACGCCATGCTCGCAGCGTTCGAAATGGTCGCACAGGACACGCCCGACCTGTTCGAGGCGATCACCGCCCGCAACACCCACGTGGCCGAGGCGCGGGAGTGGCTGGTGGGGGCGCTGGGCAAGGCGTGACGGTTCAGGCCCTTTCCACGATCTCTTCGAGCTTGCGGACGTGCGGGAAGTCGCCGGCGGCGATATAGGCCTCTTCCTCGGGCGAGGAGGGGCGGCCCAGCACCGGGTTGCGGTGCGGGTGCCGGCCGAACCGCTCGATGATGGCGCGCACGCGGTCGGTCTGGCGCAGAAAGCCCTCGCCCATGTCCTGAAGCGGCGGCTGCAGGCGGGCGGCGATGCCCTCGGTCAGGCGTCGCGCAAGATCCATCCGGTCCAGGTGGTCCGGGCCTTCGCAATGGCCCAGCGCGATGACGTAGAACGCCTGCTCCCACGGGGCGAGGCCGGTGTAGTGGCCGTTGGCGATCCCGTTCAGGGCCAGCCGTGTCGCCTTTATGTCCTGCGCGAAGGCCGCGGGCGTGTCGCGCCAGAGCGAGCGCGGGAACTGGTCCAGCGCGATCAGCAGCGCCAGCCGTCCGCGCGCGGTCTGCTGCCAGTCGTCCAGCCGCCCGGTGGCGGCGGCCCGCGTCAGACCGGCGAACCGGTCTATGATCGCCCCGTCCATGCCGCCCTGCATGCGCTCGTCCCAGAACGCGCCATGCGCCGCCCGGTCCGTCCAGTGGCCGGAATCGGGAAACCAGAACGCCAGCACGTCCTGGGGGGAATACCCTGCATCGTCCATCACGCACCTCGAGACTCGTTACACGCCGCGCGCAGGTGCGGCGACGGGCGGAATGCTAGACCCGGCGGGCAAAGCTGGCAAATCCGGCGTGACGGGCGTGCGTTTCGATGGACCGGAGGGCGATCCTGAAATAAAATCTTGCGGCCGGCCACTGCGGCGCTGGCGCTGGCGCGCGCGCGGGCAGGGCGGCCGGTCACCTTTTCGGGAAACTGAGGATGCTGTTCGATCTGGGGGCCCTGGCCCCGTATGTGGCGATCGCGTTGGTCGTCGGCCTGTTCGTGGTCTTTGCGCTGGAGCTGCGCCCCGTCGAGGTGGTCGCCTTCTGCGGCGCCGCGCTGGCGCTGCTGCTGGGGCTGGTCAGCGTGGACGACGTGCTGAAGGCCGTCGCCAACCCCGCACCCGCCACCATCGCCGCGATGTTCGTGCTGAGCGCCGCACTGGTGCGCACCGGCGTTCTGAACGCCGCGACCGAGCATCTGAGCGCCCGTGTCCGGACCCGCCCTGGCCCGACGCTGTTCGTCTTTTTCGCGGGCGCCGCTGCGGCGTCGGCGGTCATGAACAACACGCCCGTGGTGATCGTGCTGATCCCCGTCGTCATCGCCCTGGCGCGGGAGCTGCGGATGGCGGCCTCGCGGTTGCTGATCCCGCTGTCCTACATGGTGATCCTGGGCGGTACCTGCTCGCTGATCGGGACCTCGACCAACCTGCTGGTGGACGGGCTGGGGCGCGAGATGGGGATGGCCCCCTTCACACTGTTCGAGATCGCCCCGCTGGGCATCGCCGTGACCCTTGTCGCCGCCGCCTTCCTGCTGGTCGCTGCCCCCAGACTGCTGCCGGACCGGCGCACCGTCACCGGGACCGAGAGCGCCCGCAGCCAGAAGACCTGGCTGGTCGAATTGTTCGTACCTGCCGGCTCGCCACTGATCGGGCGCGAGGTGGCGACCATCGCGGAGTTCCGCCGCGGGCAGGGCCGGGTGGTGGATGTGGTGCGCGGCGACGCCTCGCTTCGGGCCGCGCTGCCGGGGCTGACGCTGGAAGCGGGCGATACCGTGGTGGTCAAGACCACCGATACCGAGGTCATGGGCTTTCGCGAGGGGGCCGCGGCCCGGGTCGCGATTGCCGGGGCCGAGGCGTCCTCGATGCGCCAGAGCACCGTGGTCGAGGCGCTGGTGGGGCCGGGGACCCGTGCCGTGGGGCGGCTGATCGGGCGGCGCAGGTGGCGGCGGCGCTATGGCGTCTATCCCGTGGCGCTGCACCGCAAGGGCAACTCGGTCGACCCCCGGCTGACCACCTTGCGGCTGGAGGTCGGCGACACCCTGCTGCTGGACGGCGCGGCCGAGGACATCGCCCGGCTGGCCGAGGACGAGTCGCTGTACCTGCTGTCGACCCAGCCCGGCCGCGCATACCGGCGCGACAAGGCCCCGATCGCGATCGCGATCATGGCGGCGGTGGTGATCCTGGCGGCGCTGGACCTTGCGCCGATCCTGGCGCTGGCGCTGATCGGCGCGGCCGCCGCGCTGCTGACGAAATGCGTCGATCCCGACGAGGGCATGGGCGCGGTCGATGGCCGGTTGCTGCTTCTGATCGTGTCGATGCTGACCCTGGGCGCGGCGCTGGACCGGTCCGGCGCGCTGACGCTGATTACGGAAACGCTGGCGCCGGTGCTGGCAAACACCAGCCCGCTGATGGCGCTGGCGCTGGTCTATGTCGTGACCTCGGTCCTGACCGAGATGGTCACCAACAACGCCGTCGCCGTCATCATGACGCCCATCGCGGTCGGCATCGCGGCGCAACTCGGGCTGGACCCGCGTCCCTTCCTTGTCGCGGTGATGTTCGGCGCCTGCGCAAGCTTCGCAACGCCGATCGGCTATCAGACCAACACGCTGGTCTACAACGCGGGCGGATACCGGTTCAGCGACTTCCTGCGGATCGGCGTGCCGATGAACATCATCTGCGGCGGGGCGACGGTTCTTGTCGCGCCGTTGATCTGGCCGCTTTAGGCGCGCCCCGCCCTCAACTTCCGCCGATCGAACAGCAGCCGGTCAGCAGCCGGGAACCGTCCTGCCCGCGCATCAGCAAGTCGATCGCGAGGCCGTAGGCGCGATCAGACATGCCGTCGGAACAGACCTCGGTGCGGATCGTGGCGGTCAGGGTGCGGCCGTCCTCGAAGACCCCGTCGACCACCTGGCGGAAGGCCGGTCGGCCCTCGGCGCGGGCGGCGGTGTGCTGCGACAGGGGGAACGGATCGATGCCCGGCTCGGACCAACTGAGCGCGGCGCCGTCGGAGGTGAGGGTCCAGAACGGCTCGGTGCCGGAGCACCAGAGCGGGTGGTCGGTCAGAAGCGCGCCCTCGTCCGGTCCGGCGCCGGGGGCGAGGTAGCGCATCGAGACCCAGCCGCTGCGTTCTTGCAGGTTGACCCGGCCCCAGTCGCCCGAGGAGGACAGTTCGACCACCTCGACCCCCCTGGCGTCGTGTGGGATCCCGCCAAGCCTGCTGGCGGTGCCCCGCGGCGCCTCGCGCACGTTCAGCACGTCATCGGCGGCGACACCGGTCACGTCGTGAAGCGCGGGCAGGGTCTGCGCGGTCGCGGCAGAGACGCTTAGCAGCAGGGCGAACAGTATCCGGACCATCGGGAACCTCATTGATCGGGGGCGGGCAGGGGGCGTTTGCCCCCGGTTTCGTCCACGGCCACGAAGACGAACGTGGCCGATGTGACCTGAACCCGGCGCGGCTCGGGCTGGCGGGTGACCCAGACCTCGGTGGCGATCTGCATCGAGGTCGTGCCCTCGCGCAGCATCCGGGCAAAGATCGACACGGTGTCGCCGACGTGCACCGGCTTGTGAAAGGTCATCGCCTCGACCGCCACGGTGGCGACGCGGCCGCGGGCGCGGGACCGTGCCAGCACCGACGAGCCAAGGTCCATCTGCGCCATCAGCCAGCCGCCGAAGATGTCGCCGTTCGCGTTGGTGTCGCCCGGCATGGCGATGGTCTGAAGCGTCAGCTCTCCGCTGGGGGTGGCGTCGTCCGGCGTCATGATCCCTCCTGTCGTCGGGATCACGCTAGGCGGAACCGGCGCGTCGCTCAAGCGCGGTTGCCTGCGGGCCGGGGGCACCTTACGTTCCGGGCACGCCCCATCGCCAAAGGACACCTGCCGATGACACCGACCCCCGCCGTGCTTGCCGTCGCGCTATACGCCGCGCTGAACGGGCTGATCTTCATGTGGCTGACCGCCCATGTGGGCAAGGTCCGCGGCCAGCGAAAGATCAGCATTGGCGACGGGGGCGATCCACTGATGATCCGCGCCATGCGGGGCCAGGCGAATTTCGTCGAGGCCGTGCCGCTGACCCTGCTTCTGCTGCTGCTGGCCGCGCTGATCGGCACCCCGGCCTGGCTGCTGCACATCCTGGGCGCCGCGCTGACCCTGGGCCGGGTGTTCCACGGGCTGCACTTCACCGCCGAGGACGCGCCGGGCTGGCAGCGGGCGGCTGGCGCAAGTCTGACGCTGCTGACGACGCTGGTCGTTTCGTTGGGACTTCTGGGACATGTTCTTTGGCTGATGGTGATGGCATGAGCGATCTTCGGGAACTGGCGCAGGCCGCGCTGACGGCGGCAACCAAGGCCGGGGCCGAGGCCGCCGACGTGATCGCGGTGCGCGGCGACGGCATCTCGATGGAGATCCGCAACGGCGCGCTGGAACAGGCCGAGCGGGCCGAGGGCACCGACCTGGGCCTGCGCGTGCTGATCGGCCAGCGGCAGGCGTGCGTGTCGATCAGCGACACCCGCGAGGCGGCGATCGAGGCGATGGCGGCACGCGCCGTGGCGATGGCCCGCGAGGCGCCCGAGGACCCCTATGCCGGGCTGGCCGATCCGGACCAGCTGGCGCGGGACTGGGACGTGGCCGCGCTAGACCTTGAGGACACGGGCGCCGCGCCGGACCCCGCCGCGCTGGCCGAAGCCGCGCGGGCGGCAGAGGCCGCGGCGCTGGCGGTGAAGGGGATCAGCCAGGTCTCGACGGCGGGGGCGGATTACAGCCGCACCTCGGTGCACCTGATGGCGACCAACGGGTTCTCGGGCGGGTACAGCCGCACCGGGCATTCGGTCGCCTGCGTCGCCATCGCCGGCGAGGGGCTGGAGATGGAACGGGATTACGCCGTGGAATCCCGCATCCACGCCGAGGACATGCCTACCCCCGAGG
>JBFHFG010000185.1:0-6321 GCA_041583815.1 Halovulum sp. | reverse complement strand
TGTTTCGGGCTTATTGCCCGTCGGTGCCATTTTCCCCGGTGGCCTCGCTTTCCGCCGGGGTTTCCGCGTTGTCCAGAGGCGCGCCGCTGCAGGGGCGCGTCAGCTCGGCATACCGGTCCGCGATCCACGCGGGCGCGTCTTCGGGCAGCTGTTCAGCAAGATCAGCCTTGGCCTGTTCCAGGATCTCGACCGAGCGGCTGTCCTCGACCATCGGGATGCCTTCGCCCTCGGCGATCAGCTGATCATAGACGATCAGCGCGACGATCACCAGCAGCGCGCCGCGGGCGATGCCGAACAGGAACCCGAGGCCCTGGTCCACCGGACCCAGCGCCGAATTCTGTACCGCGCCCGAAATCAGCGGGGTGAAGATCGACACGATGATCAGCGCCGCGACGAAGACGATGCCGAAGGCGGCCATCATGCCCAGTTCGCAGTTTTCGCCGATGATCTTGTCCACCACCGGAACTTCGGCCATCAGCGGCTCGACATCGGGGGCGAAGATGAATGCTGCAATCGCGGCCGCGACCCATCCTACGATGGACAGAATCTCGCGGATGAAGCCGCGCGAATAGGCCAGCAGGGCCGATACGGCAAGCACAAGCAGCACACCGCCGTCGACCAGCGTAAATCCTTCCATCCTTCGTCCCCTCAGCGCGTGTTTACGGGTTCTATGGCACCAAAAGTGCTTTCGATAAAGCCCCTAAGGCTTTCCGATTGCTGTATCTTCAACGGTGTGGCTTCCAGGAACTTCAGCCCCGATGGGGTGAAGGCTGTGGCGAAACCAAGCTTGTGCGCCTCGCGCAGGCGGGCGTCGGCCTGCGCGACGGGGCGCAGCCCGCCCGACAGGCTGATCTCGCCGAAGATGGCGGCGTCCGAGGGCAGGGCGTGATCCTCGCGCGCGGAAACCAGGGCGGCGGCTACGGCAAGGTCGGCTGCCGGTTCGCCGATGCGCAGTCCGCCGGCGACGTTCAGGTAGACGTCGAATCCGGCGAAGGCGATGCCGCAGCGGGCCTCGAGCACGGCAAGGATCATCGCCAGCCGCGCGCCGTCCCAGCCCACGACCGAACGGCGCGGCGTGGCCAGCGGCGAGGCGGCGACAAGGGCCTGGATCTCGACCAGGACGGGGCGGGTGCCCTCGATCCCGGCGAAGACCACGGCGCCGGGGGTGCGGGTCTCGCGGTCGGACAGAAACAGTTCCGACGGGTTGGAGACCTCGGCCAGGCCGCGGCCGGTCATTTCGAACACGCCGATCTCGTCCGCCGGGCCGAAGCGGTTCTTGACGGCGCGCAGGATGCGGAACTGGTGGCCGCGCTCGCCCTCGAAGTACAGAACGGTGTCGACCATGTGCTCGACCACGCGGGGCCCGGCGATCTGGCCGTCCTTGGTGACGTGGCCCACCAGGATGACGCTGACGCCGCGCCGCTTGGCGAAACTGGTCAGATCGTGCGCGGCGGCGCGGACCTGGCTGACCGACCCGGGGGCCGAGCCGATCTGGTCGGACCACATGGTCTGGATCGAATCGATGATCGCCAACGTGGGCCGCGTCTTGTCGAGCGTGGCGATGATATCGCGCAGGTTGGTCTCGGCTGCCAGTTGCAGCGGTGCGTCGGCCAGCCCCAGCCGGTTGGCGCGCATCCGGACCTGGGCGGCGGCCTCTTCGCCGGTGATGTAGACGACTTGTGCGCCGTTGCGGGCGAAGTCGGCGGCGGCCTGCAGCAGCAGGGTGGACTTGCCGATACCGGGGTCGCCGCCCACCAGGATTGCCGAGGCGGGCACCAGCCCGCCGCCCAGCACGCGGTTCAATTCGTCGATGCCCGAGGCGAAGCGTTCGAGCGGTCGATCCTCGGCCGACAGCGGGCCGAGGTCGATGACCCGGCCGCCGCTTGTCCGGCGCGGCCCGGTGTCCAGCGGCGCGTCCTCGACGATCGAGTTCCATTCGCCGCAGTTGTCGCAGCGCCCGGCCCATTTCTGGTGCGCGGCGCCGCAGGAGTTGCAGGTGAAACGGGGTGGTTTTGCCATTCGTCCGGGTCTATCCGCCGAAGGGCAGGCGGGCAAGCAGGGCCGCGCCGAAGACAATCAGGAACGCGGGCAGCAGCCGGTTCCATCCCCGCTCGAACACCAGGGCGCCCAGTGCCGCCAGCGCCAGGAGAGCGCCAGCGAACTGTGCCGCGCCCCACCAGCCCAGGCTGAGGCAGGCCATCGCGCCCAGTGTCAGTGCCAGCGCGGCGGCGTGGGCAACGCGCAGGCGGCCGTCGTTGCGGTAGATCTGCGCGGCCGAAAACAGCGCCGCAGCGAAGATGCCGGCTGCCACCAGGATGCCGATCAGAAGTTGGACGATCTGATCCATGAACCCCTCTTGGTCAGGTAGGTGAGGGCCATCGAGGCCAGCACGCAGGCGGTGAAGACCCACAGGCCCCAGGCGGTTTCGACCCGGCCGACGCCGACGCCCTTGGCCAGCACGATGTAGAGCGCAATCAGGAACACGTCGGCCATGGCGATCTTGGAGAGGATTTCCAGCAGCCAGTAGCCCCGGGGTTTCAGCGCTTTGAAATGGATCAGGGCCAGCCAGACCGTCTTGAGGATCGGGGCCAGCATCGCGAACAGCGCGACGAGGACGGCAAGAGCGCGGTCCTTGGCCCAGAGCGCCTGGACGCCAGTCAGCACCGAGATTTCGTCGAGGCCGAAGAAGGGCAGCAGCCCGGCGCGCGCCAACGGCGCGATCCACGCGACGGGGAACAGGACCAGCAGGCAAAGGTTGAGCCAGGCCAGCACGCCGGGGCTGCGCCCGCCGGGGGCATCGAGCCCCCGCCGCCCGCCGGGCGCTGTCGCGCCCGAGGCGCCCGGTGCGGCGGTGTGCGCGTCCCGGGCTGGCATCGGCTTATCGCACCGCCGCGATCGGGCCTTCGGCGCTGCCAGTGATGAACTGGGTCAGGTAGGGATCGCCCGACGTCTCCATCTGGCCGACGGGACCGGTCCAGCGCACCTTGCCGGCGTGGATCATAGCCACCTTGTCGGCGATCGCCCGGACGGAGGTCATGTCGTGGGTGATGGTCACCGCGGTCGCGCCCATCTCGACGACGATCTCGCGGATCAGTTCGTTGATGACGCCGGACATGATCGGGTCGAGGCCGGTGGTCGGCTCGTCGAAGAAGATGATCTCGGGCTCGGCGGCGATGGCACGGGCCAGGCCCACGCGTTTCTGCATCCCGCCAGAGAGTTCCGCCGGGAACAGGTCCGCCACATCCGGGTTCAACCCGACGCGGCGCAATTTCTCGATCGCGACCTCGCGAGCCTCGGCGCGTTTCATCTTGTGCTTGCCGCGCACCAGGCGGAAGGCGACGTTCTGCCAGACGCTCAGGCTGTCGAACAGTGCACCGCCCTGGAACAGCATGCCGAAGCGCGCCAGGAACGCGTCGCGGTCGCGGCCGGCCGGCTTGCCGTCGATCAGGATCTTGCCCGCGTCCGGCTGCACCAGCCCCAGCACGCATTTGATTGTCACCGACTTGCCCGTGCCCGAGCCGCCGATGATCACCATGCTTTCGCCCGGGGCGACGTCCAGCGTCACGCCCCTGAGCACCTGTTTTGAACCGAACGCCTTGTGAACGTCCTGCAGAGCGATCTTGGGAGTGGTCATGCGGAGAAGAACACCTCGGTCAGGACGTAGTTGGCAGCGAGGATCAGGATCGACGCAGTGACGACGGCGTTGGTCGTCGCCTGGCCCACGCCTTGTGCGCCGCGCCCCGAGTTGTAGCCGTGGTAGCAGCCCATCAGCGCCACGATGAAACCGAAGGCGGCGGCCTTCACCAGGCCCGACAGCACGTCCCAGGTCTCAAGGAAGTCGACGGTCACCTTGATGTAGTTCGCGCCCGAGAAATCCAGGCGGGTGACGCCGACGGTATAGCCGCCCAGGATGCCGATCACGTCGCCGATCAGCACGAGGACAGGCAGCGTCAGGGTGGCGGCCAGCACGCGTGGCACCACCAGGTACTTGACCGGGTTGGTGGACAGGGTGGTCAGCGCGTCGATCTGTTCGGTCACGCGCATGGTGCCAAGCTCTGCCGCGATCGAGGCCGAGACCCGGCCCGCGACCATAAGCCCGCCAAGCACCGGGCCCAGTTCGCGCACCATGCCGATGGCAACGATCGAGGGCACCACCGACTCGGCGCTGAAGCGCGCGCCGCCGGCATAGATCTGCAGCGCCAGCGCGCCCCCGGTGAACAGCGTCGTCAGGCCGACGACCGGCAGCGAGAAATAACCGATGCGCAACATCTGGATGCCCAGCTCGCGCGGGTATAGCGGCGGGCGCACCACGTGCGACAGGGTCAGCGCAACAAACAGCACGATGCGCCCGACCGAGCGGCAAAGCTCGATCACCGATCGGCCGATGGAGGCGAGGAAATCGTCGAGAATACCGATCAGCGCCATGGATCTTTCCTGTTCATGCGGCGCCCTTGTAGACGCGATCGAAGCGGGGGCCAAGGCTGGTCAGGACCTCGTAGCCGATGGTCCCCGCGGCATCCGCGACGGCGTCGATACCCTGTGACGGCCCCAGCAGACGCAAGAACTCGGGATCTGTGTCGAGATGGGTGACATCCACGGTCACCAGGTCCATCGAGACCCGACCCACGCCGGGGCAGGGCGTGTCCCCCGCCCAGTAGACCACATCGCCCGAGCCCAGCGCGCGGTGCAGCCCGTCCGCATAGCCCGCCGCCAGCGTGGCAATGCGCCGGGGCGCATCGGCGCTCCAGGTGGCGCCATAGCCGACGCTTTCGCCCGGCTGAACCTCGCGCACCTGGATCACCGGCAGGTCCAGTGTGACCACCGGACGGGCGCCGGTGAACGGCATGCCGCCATAAAGGCCGACGCCGGGGCGCGTCATGTCGAAATGATAGCTGCGTCCCATCACTGTCCCGCCCGTGGCGGCCAGCGAAAGCGGCACATTGCCAAGACCCGATGTCATGGCGCGAAACGCATCCAGCTGCTTGTCGTTCTGCGGGTGCGCCGGCGTGTCGGCGCAGGCGAGATGGCTCATCACCAGCCGTAGGTCGAGGTCCGACAGGTCCAGCGCAGCCAGGTCGGTCGGCTCCAACCCCAGCCGATTCATGCCGCTGTCGAGTTGCAGTCCACAGGGTGTGCCGGCGCGGGTGGCGCGAAACGCGGCGACCTGAGCGGGGCTGTTGAGCAGGGGCCACGCGTCGGCCGCCGCCAGTGCCTCGGCATCGCCGGGCATGAGACCACCGAAGACCCAGATCGCGGGGCCCGGGCCGAGAATCTTGCGTAGCGCCACGGCCTCCTGCGCCAGGGCGACGAAGAAACTGCGCGCGCCCGCCGCCGCCAATACCGGTGCCACGCGCATTGCACCCAGGCCATAGGCATCCGCCTTGACCACGGCCCCGGTCTCACAGGCCGGAGAGGAAAGCCCGTCCAGCGCACGCCAGTTGGCTGCGATGGCGGACAGGTCGATGGTCAGGGTTCCTGCGGGCACGGGCTGGGTCCGGTCTTTTTCGAGGTCTTGCTGCTCGGCCGCAGTGTGCGGTTTTGCTTCGGCTGCGCAAGGTGGGATTTCCGCGCAGCCATGTGGCGCGCGGGTCCACTTTGGTCCCCAAATATCCCCGCCGGAGGCATTGGGTCTTCTGCCGTGCCCCGAGATTTGATGCCTCCGGCGGGGATATTTTAAGACCAAAGTAACTATCGCGTGGCCAGTATGCCGGTGCGGCACAGGCTGGGAAGCCGATGGCCGCGACCGAAGTCGGCCCCGGTCCTCCTTCACGGGGGGCTGGGGTTGCGGTTGTCGAGGCGGTTGAAACCGCGGTCTGGTGCCCCAGTTCTTTCCCAGGCGAGAAGCGGAGGGATCATGCAGCAGGACGGTGGCGAGATCGCGATGCAGGTGCGCGTGATCGGGCAGGTGCAAGGCGTTGCCTATCGCGCCTGGACCCGGGATCGGGCGCTGGCGCTCGGGGTGCGGGGCTGGGTTCGGAATGAAGACGATGGTGCGGTGACCGCGCTGCTGGTCGGCCCGGACTCCGGGGTAAGGACATTGCTGGCCGAGATGGAACAGGGGCCGGCGGCTGCCGAGGTGCGGGAGGTTGCCGCGCAGCCGGCGGCGATATTCGAGCCTCAGGCCGGTTTTCATATCGTCCGGTAGCGCCCGGGGGGGCATTGGTCTGGACTGATTTTCTTTTGTACTCAGCTGTTTGCGGGGCGCTGTTGCGTGAGACGCCCCGCGAGCGTCGACATCAGCCGAAGTCGTTGTCGCCGCTTTCGTAGCCGCGGGCGAGGTTGCCGAAACGGGTGTAGCGACCTTCGAAGGACAGTTCGACC
>JBFHFG010000184.1:0-6346 GCA_041583815.1 Halovulum sp. | reverse complement strand
TTCTTGGCGTCATCGGTGATCAGCGCCAATGCCAGCAGGTATTCGGACCAGCATTGCAGGAACCCGAAGGTCCCGGCGGCGACCATCCCCGGCCACATGATCGGCAGGATGATCCGCGTGACCACGGTGAAACGCGAGGCGCCATCGACGATTGCGGCCTCGTCCAGGCTTTTGGGGATCGTCGTCAGGTACCCGACCAGCAGATAGATCGTGAACGGCGTGATGAAGGCGGTGTAACACAGGATCAGCCCGATATGGCTGTTGATCAGGCCGCCACGCGCGAACAGTATGAAGATCGGGTTGACCAAAATGATCCAGGGAAAGAACTGCCCGCCCATGATCGCCCCGAAGACGAAGCCGCGCCCGAAAAAGCGGAACCGCGACAGCCCGTAGGCGGCGAAAAGCGCGATCGTGCAGCCCAGGACGGTCGCCGTCACGCACACCAGCAAGCTGTTGGCCACATAGACGAAATAGCCGCTGGACAGGATCTTGGCATAGTTGCCCAGGGTCCACCCGCCGGTCGAGGAGACGAGCGACACGGAGAGCGACTCGAACGAGCCCTTGAAAACATAGAACGCCGGGGCCAGCAGGAAGATCGCGAACAGAAGGAAGGCGATGAGCAGGCCACCGCTTTCGATCATCTGCGCAGGTCGAATGCTCGGTTTCATCAATCAGCCCACCTTGTCCTGCATGTCCGAAAGCCCGAAGTAGCGGAAATAGAGCGCGCCGAACGCGGCCATCACCACCGCCATGCTGACCCCGATCGCGGCGGAGTATCCGATACGCAGATCGACGAAGGCTTTCAGGTAGACCTCTGTCGCCAGCACGTTGGTATAGGTGCCGGGCCCCGCGCCGGTGGTCAGCCAGACGTAGACGAAATTGTTGAAAGTCCAGATCACGCTCATCAGCGCCAGGACCGAGATCGTCGGCATCAGGTACGGCAAGGTGATGAAGCGGAACTGCTGCCAGCGGTTGGCGCCGTCAACGTCTGCGGCTTCGACCAGTTCCTCGGGGATGGTCTGAAGCGCGGCCAGCAGCGACACGCCCACAAGCGGCGTGGTGTTCCAGACGATGATGGTGATGATCGCGGGCCATACCGTCGCAAGATTCGCCGTGAACGCGATCGGGTCCGATATCAGGCCGGTGTTCAGCAGTGCCTCGTTGATCGGGCCGTGCGTCGGGTCGAAAAGCCAGCGCCACGCGATCACCGCAACCACGGGCGGCGTGGCCCAGGGCACCAGCAGGATCAGCCGCGCGATGGTGGTCATGCGCATGTTCTTCAGAAAACGCGAGTTCAGCAGTAGCGCGAACAGAAGGCCCAGCACGATGCGGAACAGAACGGACAGTCCTGTCAGCCAGACCACGGTGTTGATGGCGATATCGAAGAACGAGTCGCTTCGCAGGAATTCGATATAGTTCGCCAAGCCGACCGGATCACCGCCCTTGCGAAGCTTCAGCAGCGTGATGTCGGTGAAGCTCAACTCCAAGTTGTAGAGCGTGGGATAGAGGTAGAAGCCGACCAGGATCAGGAAGGTCGGCAGAAGCATGAAGAAGATCGTCAGCTTCTCACGGGCGTTTGGAGATAGCCGCATTTGCCCTCCGGCGGTCAGGCTGGCGTAAGGGGGGGAACCCCCGGGCGGCGCATACCGCCCGAGGGGGCGGGCATCAGTTGCCCAGCATCCGCTCGATCTCGGCCAGCAGGGCGCCGGCGGCTTCCTCGGGCGAGGATTGGCCCGAAAGCGCCGTGCCGAACGCGCGCGAGGTGGTATTCCACAGCGGGCCGACGCCGACACCGCTTTCGGCATACGCGCCCCATGTCCGCGTGTGCTGCGCAAGCTGGGTGGCGAAGCCGCTTTCCTCGGGGCGATACTCGATCTGGCCCAGCAGCGATTTCTGTGCCGGGAACTGGTTGGTGTAGTATTTCTCGAACAGGCCGGCCGAGGTCAGGAACTGCACCAGTTTCCACGATTCCTCGGGGTGTTCGGTGCTGGCGTTGACGACCAGGGTACGCCCGCCCAGATGCGTCATCGGTGCTTCGGTGCCCGCCATCATCACGCCGGACTGGAACGGCACCTCGGCGCCGGGATTGGCCTCTTCAAAGGCGGTCAGAAGCTGGCGATAGGTGTTGGTCGGCATCACCGCCATGCCCTGCTCGCCATCTAGCAGCGCCTGCAACAGTGCCGGATCATGAGGCTGATCGATCGAGAGGATCGAGCGCGGGGCCAGCCCCTCGTCGATATAGCTTTTGAAGTAGGACATGGCGTCGGCAAGCTGGTCCTGCGTGACACCGGTGGTGTAACCGCCATTGCCGTCGTCAACGATGAAGGCCGCCCCGTTGGACCACAGGTAGTAGTTTACCGGGAACCAGATCTGGTTGGCCGCCGGGAAGGCAAAGCCGGTCTTACCGGTTTCCTGTTTGATGGTCCGGCTGGCATCGCGCAACTCTTCCCACGTCGTTGGCAGCGCCTCGATCCCCGCCTCGGCCAGAATGTCCGTACGATAGACCATCGCCCAGGTGTCCGCGGACCACGGAACGCCCCATGCCTTGCCGTCGTACATGGTCAGGTCGGTGGCGATGAAATCCTCGAAGCCGTTCGGAAAGGCACCGTACCCGGTCAGTTCGTCCAGCGGCATGACAACCTCGGCCTCGGCCATCTCCTGCGTCCAGACGAAGGCGATGTGTACAACGTCCGGCCCCTGCCCTACGGCGGATTCACGCAGGTACTGGTCGCGGCTATCCTTCCACGCGATGGTCTGTAGGTCGACCTTGATACCCGGGTTCGCCGCCTCGAACTCGTCCAGCGCGGCGCGCATCTCCTCGCGTTCGCTGTCGTTGAAGCGGAACGAGATCTCGACATCCGCCGCTGCGGACAGTGCCGTCGTACCCAGCAGCGCCAGGCTGATGGCCAGTGTTCTTATGTGCATTGCTACCTCCCTTTGGTCCTTGTTCATTTCACTTCGCACCTGCCGATGCAGAAGCGGTCGAGCGCGCCCGTGTCCGGCACAAAGCCGATGCCGTCGCCTTGCGGGACAGGCACGAACCCCTCGACCGGGCGCAGGTCGATCGGGCCAAGGTCAGTCCTGAGCGGATTGGGGTTGGCGTCCAGTTCCACCCGGCCACCGCCCCCCAGCGCCGCGAGGGCATGGAAGGAGGCCGCAAGGCCCAGCGCCGTCCCCATGTAGTGCAGGGTCACGCCAGCCCCCCGGTCCAGCGCGTGTCGCCCGGCCGCCATGCAACCGGAGATTCCGCCCCACTTGGCGACATCCGGCTGGATAATTCGCAGCGACCCGTCATCGACATGGTTGGCGAATGCCGCTTCAGACAGGATATTCTCGCCCGCTGCCAGCGGGCAGGCCGCGTTGCGGGCAAGACGCCCCCAGTCCGCCGCCGACGCATGGGCCGAGATCGGCTCTTCCACGAAGGACAGGTCGAATTTTGACAGCTCGGCGATAGCCTCGATGGCTTGGCCGACCGTCCAGTTTTGGTTCGCATCGACGCCAAGGTACATGCCGACCGGGTCGTTCTCGCGGAACCGGCTCAGGACCGAATGGTCTCGGGCGGCATCGAAGCCGACCTTCAGCTTCAGCCCCGAATGTCCCTGTTCAGAAAGGCGCGCGGCAAGGGTTTCGATTCCGTCGACACCGGGGGTCGAGGCATAGACGCGGACCCGGCGGTCCGGCGCATCCCCCAGCATGGTCGACAGGCCGACGCCCTGACGACGCGCGGCAAGATCGGCGGCGGCCATGTCCAGCGCGGCCAGGCAATGTGCAAACGGTCCCGGTTCCCCGGTATGGATGATCATCCGCGCAAGGTCTGCTTCCAGACATGGGCGCAACGCAGACCAATCGTCACCCGAGCGCCCCAAGACTGCGGGACCGATGGGATCTTCGAGCAGAGCCAGTTTCGCCAGGTTCCCCTTGGGAGGATAATTGCACCACGCCTCGCCCCAGCCCCAGGCCCCGTCAGACGCCGTCATCCGCAACAGCAGCCCGTTGCGGACCGGCATCGGAGCCAAGCTTGAGACCGGGCCACCATCGACCGCACAGCTGAGCGCGAATGCCTCGATACGGTCGATGACAGTCCTGTCTGGCATGGCGCGGCGACTCCAATTTGAACGTTATCGAGAAAATACCTACTGATTAATCAGTGATTGTCCAGTGATAAATCGTTGATTGACCAGCGCCACCGCAGGCCATAGGCTGCTTCGGACACAAGCAGTGAAGAAACCGAAGATGTCCCGCGCAGACGCCTATCACGACTTTCGCGAACGCCTGTTGTCGGGGGAGCTTTCCCCCGGCCAGTTCGTCACCCAGAAAGAGCTTGCCCAGCTTGCAGGCGTTCCGCTTGGCACAGCGCGCGAGGCCATCCAGCGGCTACAGCACGAATCTCTGTTGAAGGTTCATCCGCAACGCGGCATCCAGATCGTGGATGTGACCACCCGGTTCATTCGCCAGGCTTTCGGCCTGCGCAAGGCACTGGAGACCTTCGCCGTCAGAACCTTCGCTGCCGGTGGGTTCGAGGACAACATCGACGTACTGCTGAACGACACGCGCGAGATCCTGGCCGAGGCCGAGCGTGGCCACACGCCCGAGACCCTTCAGCGCGCGGTCGAAATCGACTGGGACATGCACGACCGCATCGTCGAAAGCACCGACAATGCGCTGATCGTCGAAACCTTCCAGGTCAACGTCGCGCGCCTGCGCCTGATCAAGGTCAACAACCGCCTGTCACCCGAACGGGCCCTGACCGCCCTGGCCGAGCACGTCGAGATCCTGGAGTTCTGCCGTGCGGGCGAGGTCGAGAAGGCGGCAAACGCCCTGTCGGATCATATCGACATCGCGACGAACCGCGCTTTGCAAGGGATCTAAGGGAACCTCATGGCACGTATCCAACTATCGTCCGCCGTCAAGAAATATGGCGCGCAGCAGGTCATCCACGGCATCGACGTCGATATCGAAGACGGCGAATTTGCCGTGCTGGTCGGTCCGTCGGGCTGCGGGAAGTCCACGCTCTTGCGCATGATCGCCGGGCTGGAAAGCATTTCTGACGGTTCCATCTCGATCGGCGCGCAGGTCGTGAACGACCTGCGCCCGAAAGAGCGCGGAATCGCGATGGTGTTCCAGAACTACGCACTTTACCCCCACATGACCGTGGCCGAGAACATGGGCTTCGCCCTGCGCCTGTCCCGCACCAGCAAGGCCGAGATCGACGGAAAGGTCCGAACCGCCGCCGACATCCTGGACCTTGGAAAACTGCTTGAGCGCTATCCGCGCGAACTGTCCGGCGGGCAGCGTCAGCGCGTCGCCATGGGGCGCGCCATCGTCCGGGACCCTTCCGTGTTCCTGTTCGATGAACCGCTGTCAAACCTGGACGCAAAGCTGCGGGTGCGGATGCGGACCGAGATCAAGGCCCTGCACCAGAAACTGAAGACGACGGTTGTCTATGTCACCCACGACCAGATCGAAGCAATGACCATGGCCGACAAGATCATCGTTCTAGAAGAAGGTCGCGTGTCGCAGATCGGCAGCCCGCTGGATCTGTACGACGCCCCCGCGAACCGCTTCGTGGCCACGTTTATCGGTTCGCCTTCGATGAACCTCTTGCCCGCGACGACGACAGGCGAAGGGGTGATCCTGTCCGATGGGCAGACACTCGCCGTGCCGCACGGCCTTGCGCCAGAGCGGAAGATCGACTTCGGCATCCGCCCCGAACACCTGACCATGGGAAGCTCCGACGATGGCATGCGGGCCACCGTCATCGTGACCGAACCCACCGGGGCCGAGACCCACGTTGTGTGCGACCTGAACGGGACTGAGATCACGGCTGCGGTTCGCGACCGTGTTGATGCTGCCCCGGGTCAGCCGGTCTGGCTGAAACCGGATCGCGGTCGGATGCACTGGTTCGATGCGGAAAGCGGGTTGAACCTGGCCGCGGCCTAAGCCGCGGACCTGTCGACAGGCACGAAACGCAGTCGGTTGGTGCGGCTCAGATCCGAGGTTTCGGTCTCGACACTGCCGTCCAGCTGGATCGCCGACATACGCGCCAGGATAGATCCGAAACCGGGCTTTTCTTCGGTTGCCTCGCTGGCCTGCACGTAATGCTCGGTCCATTCCAGCAGGATGCTGCCGTTCGCCTCCCTGCTCCACCGCACCTCGAGACGCCCGTCGAGAGGCCCGAGCACCCCGTATTTCCCGGCATTTGTCGCCCATTCGTGCAACAGCAACGACAGCGGCGTGAGCTCCTTGCTGGCGATCGAAACCTCGGGGCCATCCACCGCCACACCGCTTTGCCCCTCATAGGGCTTAAGCGCCGCATGGATCGCCTCGTCCAGGTTGATCCGCCGGT
>JBFHFG010000183.1:0-6347 GCA_041583815.1 Halovulum sp. | reverse complement strand
GGTGTCGAGGTGACGCTGGAAGATGGCACCACCCGGACCGCGCGGCTGCTGATCGGCGCGGACGGTCGAGGCAGCCAGGCGGCGAAGCGCGCCGGGATCACGCGGACCGAGTGGGCCTATCGGCAGACCAGCCTTGTGGCCGCCCTTGAGGTCGAGCACCCGCACGAGGGCATCGCGCACCAGATGTTCTTTCCCGAGGGGCCGCTGGCTATCCTGCCGCTGACGGGCAACCATGTCTCGATCGTCTGGACCGAGGACACCGCCCGCGCCGAGGCGGTGCAGGCGATGGACGACGACGACTACCTCGAGGCGCTGCGCCCGCGCTTTGGCGATTTCCTGGGGCAGATCGGGCTGGCCGGAAAGCGCTATTCCTATCCGCTTGGCCTGTCGCTGGCGACGCGGATCACTGCGCCCCGTTTGGCGCTGGTCGGTGACGCGGCGCATGGCATCCACCCGCTGGCGGGACAGGGGCTGAACCTGGGGCTGCGCGACGTGGCGACCCTGGCGCAGGTGCTGGCCGAGGCGCACCGGCGGGGCGAGGATATCGGCGCGGCGGACGTGCTGGAACGCTATCGCCGCTGGCGGCAATTCGACATCGCTGCGCTGGCCACGGCGACGGACGCGATCAACCGCGTGTTTTCCAACGCCAACCCGTTGCTGCGACTGGGCCGCACGCTGGCGCTTGGCGCAATCGAGCACGCCCCTGCCCTGCGCCGCCGCCTGATGCGCGAGGCGATGGGAACGGCGGGCGATCTGCCGGTTCTGTTGACAGGCCGCGCGCTTTAGACCTGCGGGGTCGCCTGCTGCGGTTCGGCGAAACTGCCGCTGGCCAGAAAGCGGGTCACCGCCGCGAGCACCGTGGGGTTCATCATCATCCACGTGTGGCTGACCGGCAGGACCAACCGGTCGCGCGCTGGCGTCGCAAAGGCGGAGCGGGCCGAGACCTTGCCGTCGTTCGGGCCGGCGATCAGCGTGGACATCAATGGGTTGAGCGACTTGCTGCCCGCGATCACCCCGACCTCCATCGGGAACGCGGCGGGCAACTTTGCCGGCAGGGTATCGGGACCGGTGCCAAGCTGGGTGCCCGCAGGACCGTTCAGAAGCCCGAACAGGCGCCAGCCCCCGAAACGATCAACGATATCCGATCCGCCTGAGGGCGGCCCAAGCAGAACCGCCCGCCCGGCACAAGGGAGGCTGTGGTTCGTGGCCCACTGCCGCAACAGGATCGCACCCATAGAGTGCGTCACGAAATGAACCTTCGCCGCATCCTGGCAGGCACGCAGCGCGCGTGGAATGGTCTGGGCGGCAAGCTCCTGGACGCTGGAGCGTCGCGACGGATAGCCCTGATTGACGACGTGATAGCCCGCCCGCGTCAGCGACCATTCCAGGATCCGCATGGAGGCGCGGGTGCGGCCAGAGCCGTGCAGCAGCACCACATGCTCCCGCCCCGCGACTGGCGACGGACAGCGACGCCCCGTGGCGCCTTCTAGAACAATGGACAGAAATGCGCGGTTCACGGAATTCCAGTTCGATGAAAGCGATGGGCCTTGGGGAACAACATGGGCGGCGGTGCCCCGGTCCGCAATCGGGTGCAGGGTGCGACCGAACCGGCGGCTTGCGATTTCGCTGGCGCGGTCCGCATCGCTTGGACATTGTGCGCGCCATGATCCGCGACTTTTCTGCCTCTGCTGCCTTCATGGGCCTGATCGCCGCCTTCGTCGGTTTCGCCTCGTCCTTCGCCGTTGTCCTTCAGGGACTGGGAGCCGTGGGCGCCACACCGATGCAGGCGGCCTCGGGGCTAATGGCGATTGCGGTCGCCAAAGGGCTGGCGGCGATGGTGATGTCGGCGCGCACGCGAATCCCGATCTCGTTCGCCTGGTCGACGCCGGGCGCGGCGCTGCTGGTCACGACCGGCGCGCTGCCCGGAGGGTTCGCCGAAGCGGTCGGGGCATTTGTCATGTGCGGCGGCCTGCTGATGCTGACGGGGCTGTGGAAACCGCTGGCGGGGCTGGTCGGGCGGATCCCCGCGCCACTGGCCAACGCGATGCTGGCCGGCGTGCTGCTGGGCCTGTGCCTGGCGCCGTTCCGGGCCATCGAGTTCAACCCCCTCTGGGGACTGCCGATCCTTGGCGGCTGGGTGCTGGGGCGCCGGGTGCATCCGCTGCTGGCGGTGCCCTCGGCACTGGCGGCATTCGTCGGCGTGATCCTGTTCGGCGTGCAGCCCGACGCCGAGGCGCTGCGGGGACTGCCGCTGCTGACCACGCCCGAGTTCGTGGCACCGGTCTTCACGCTGGGCAGCCTCGTCGGGCTGGCACTGCCGCTTTATATCGTGACGATGGCCGGGCAGAACCTGCCTGGCGCGGCGGTACTGCGGGCGCATGGCTATGACCGGCCCGCCGGTCCGGACATCGCAGCCAGCGGCTTTGCCAGCGTGCTGGCCGCGCCGTTCGGCGGGCACGCCGCGAACTACGCCGCCATCACCGCCGCGCTGTGCATGGGCGAGGACGCGCACCCCGATCCGCGCCGCCGCTACTGGGCTGCAATCGTGGCGGGCATGGCCTATGTGGCGCTTGGCGTGCTGGCCGGCGCAGCCACGGCCTTTGTCGGGCTGGCGCCGCAGATCCTGATCCAGGCTGTCGGCGGCGTGGCCTTGTTCGGGGCATTCTCGGCCTCGGCGCTGGCGGCGTTTCGTGATGCGCAGGACCGAGAGGCCAGCGCGGTCACCTTCCTGCTGACAGCCTCGGGCGCGGCGTTCCTGGGGGTATCGGGCGCGTTCTGGGGATTGCTGGCAGGCGGTGCGATGCTGGCGATCCGGCGGCGCACTACCCCCGCTTCTTCGCCTTCACCAGCGTCGTCGGGCGCCGTTCCTCGGCGGCACGGAACAGGCTGAAGGTCTGGTTGACGTAGTTCACCGCGCCTTTCACCATGTCCATATATTCCTCGAGTTCAGGCGTCCGGTCGGCCTCGACCATCTGGACCGGGCGGTCCTGGGGGGTGGTCTCGAACAGGCAGTAGAACAGCGGCTCGCCACGGGTCAGCTTCAGCGGCTTCTCGATGTCGTGCCATTCGAATGCCCACATCAGCTGTCGGGGCCAGAGGTTGATCGGGAACCGCCCCCCGAAAATCGTGCCGGGCCACGGGTGCTTCTGGTAATGCATGAAGGGCGCGACCTGGCTCATATAGACCGGTTCATCCGCGACGAAGATGTAGGGTAGCGACAACTGGATCGTCGGGCGATCCGGGTAACGCCATTCGCGTTCCGAGGTGACATGCAGTATCTCGCCCAGTTTCTTGGGCCGCACCGGCGAGGCATCGCCCAGCAGGTTGCGCAGGCCCGGCTTGCCGTCCTTGTCCCTAACGAAACCGAGTTCCATGTCGAATGGGCAGTTCACCTGGAAATACCGGCTTTCCAGATTGATCACCGCCGGGCAGCGGCTGGCGGATTTGGCATGGGCGCGGTTCATCTCGGTCGAGCGGACACGGGTCGGCGGCGCGAACACCACGCCCGCCGACGGATCGGTCAGCAGCCAGCCGACGGTCACAGGGCCGGTACCCGGCGCATCCTGCGGCCGGTCGTAGACGACATTGAAATCCATGAATTCCCCCCAAAGGCCACGCGGATCGCGGGCATCATGGGCGGGATTGCGACACCGGGCAAGCGGCGGAGCGCACAGTTTGCGCTGCCGCCCCTTGGTCGAGCATCAGTCTTCGAGCCGGCGCGCCTCGTCGACCAGCATAACCGGGATGCCGCTGCGGATCGGAAACGCCAGCCCCGCGCCGCGCGACACCAGTTCCTGCCTTTCGGCGTCGTAGATCAGCACGCCGCGCGTGACCGGGCAGACCAATGCCTCAAGCACCTTGCGATCAAGCTGTTCGCGCGGGCGGGCGGGCTGGTCGGCCGCGGGCCGGGTATCGTCCATCGGGGGCTGGCTCATTGCAGGTTTCCTTCCTCGCTGCCGCCGCGCAGGGCGAATTCCATCAGCGTCACCAGCGTCTCGCGACGGGTCTGCAGGGTCGGCGCCTCAAGCAGCGCCTGCTTTTCCTCGGGGTCGAAGGGGCAGAGCATTGCCAGTGAGTTCACCAGCAGCTCTTCCTCGGCCTCTTTCAGGCTGTCCCAATCCGAGGCCAGCTGCGCGGTCTCGAAATAGCGGTGCAGAACCTTGAGGAACCGGGTCCGGTCGAAATCCGGATCAGTCTCGCGCCGGCCCAGGTCGCGCGCGAAGCTGGACCAGTCCACGTCGGCCCGCAGGTAGGGCGAAAACCCGTCTTTGGTCTCGTGCACCCGGAACCGCGAGACGCCGGTCAGCGTGATCATGTAGCGCCCGTCCTCGGTCTCGTGAAAGCCGGTCAGGCGCCCGGCGCACCCGATCTGGTGCAAGCGGTCGGCGCTGGCCTCGCGGCCTTCGGGCAGGGCGACGGGCTGGATCATTCCGATCAGCCGGTGATCGGTGCGCAGCGTGTCGTCCAGCATCGCCAGGTAACGCGGTTCGAAGATGTTCAGCGGTAGCCGCGCCCGGGGCAGCAACAGCGCCCCGGGCAGTGGGAACACGGGTATCGTCTGCGGCAGATCGGCTGGCGTGAATATCTTCGTCATGCGGCTGTCACCGTCCCCGTTGCTACCGGGGAAAGTTAGGCGAAAATCATCGAAGACAAGCGCCGGCGGCCCTTCTGCACCAACGGATCCTTCGGACCCAACGCATCGAACAGCTTGAACAGCTGCTCTTTCGCGGCACCTTCGTTCCATTCGCGGTCGCGGCGGAAAATTTCCAGAAGAGTATCGATCGCCTCTTCCGACTGCCCGGCGGAAACCTGCGCCATGGCGAGGTCGAACCGCGCCTGCAGATCGTCGGGGTTGGCATCGACGCGGGCCTGTGCCTCGGCCACCTCGCCTGCGTCCTGCACGTCGGTCGCCAGTTCAAGCTGCGCCCGGACCGCAGCAATGGCCGGATCGTTCTTGCCCTCTTCGGGGGCGCCGTCGATCAGCGCCTGCGCGCGGTCCACCTCACCCAGAGCGATATGCGCGCGGGCCAGACCGGCGAGCGCCTGCATGTTCGACGGCTCTTCGCCCAGAATCGCCGCAAACGTCTGCGCGGCGTCGGCAACTGCGCCTTCGTCCAGCATCTGCTCGGCCGCTTCCAGCGCCTCGGCTAGACCGCCATCGCCTGCCGGGCTTTGCGCGATCAGCGCATCGATGAAGCGCTTCACCTCGCCGGCGCTTTGCGCGCCCATAAAACCGTCGACCGGGCGGCCGCCGACAAAGCCGTAGACAGCCGGGATCGACTGTACCCGCATCTGCCCGGCGATCATCTGGTTCTCGTCGACATTGACCTTGACCAGCTTGACCTTGCCGCCGGCGTCACGAACCGCCTGTTCCAGCGTGGGCGTCAGCGTCTTGCAGGGGCCGCACCAGGGCGCCCAGAAATCGACGATGACCGGCACCTCCATCGAGGCATCGACAACGTCGGCCATGAAGGTCGCCTCGGAGCTGTCCTTGATCAGGTCGTCCCCGGCAGCCTCTTGCGTGTTCTGTCCGAATTCCAGCATCGGCCTGTCCTTTCGCTGACGCGTGTTCCCGACCCCATATAGGCCCCCGGCCCGGCGGACGCTAGGCCCCGGCCAGCGCGCTCAATGCCGCGTGGCGATCCAGGAAATCGCGCTTCACCTCCATCGGCGGCCGTGGCACCAGGCGGAACGCCTCCAGGTCGGGCGCGGACGGCGGGCGCGAGAAATGCCGGTTCGCCTCGGCTTCGGTAAAACCGGCGATCTGCGTCGCCTCCAGCCAGGCGCTGATCCGGTCGGCGCGCTTGATCAGCCGCTTCACACTGATCGGGATCGTCGGCGGCAGGCCGAAACGCATGTGCACCGCCTGCGTCAGCCGGTCGTCCATCGCCTTGTAGGCCGGGCCTACGGCAGATTTAACGGGCGAGATCATATCGCCGATCACGTATTCCGGCGCATCGTGCAGCAGCGCCGCCAGTCGCCAGCGCGGCGGCGTCTTCGGCGCGACGAGAACGACCAGTTGTTCCACCAGCAGCGAATGTTCGGCCACCGAATAGGGAAAGTCGCCGTGCGTCTGCCCGTTCCAGCGCGCCACGAAGGAGAGCCCGTGGGCGATATCCTCGATCTCGATATCGAGCGGCGACGGATCCAGCAGATCCAGTCTCCGCCCCGAAAGCATGCGTTGCCAAGCCCGTGCCGCCATGGGTTCCCCTTCCGGTCCGGCGCGGGTGCTAGCACAGGCTCGCGATGTGTCCAAGATGCACGTCTTGCGCCCGAATGACCGGACACGTGACCGAAGGTTATTTGACCGGAAAGGTATGCGACACCATATCTCGGGTATGACATGC
>JBFHFG010000182.1:0-6347 GCA_041583815.1 Halovulum sp. | reverse complement strand
GCAGAAGGTGAACGAGGCCGCGCGGATCCTGAAGCTGGAGCCGTTCCTCGACCGCCGCCCCAAGGCCCTGTCCGGCGGGCAGCGGCAGCGCGTGGCCATCGGCCGCTCGATCGTGCGTGACCCGACAGCGTTCCTGTTCGACGAACCGCTGTCGAACCTGGATGCCGCACTTCGGGTCGAGATGCGCTACGAGATCGCCAAGCTTCACCAGTCGCTGGATGCGACGATGATCTACGTCACCCACGATCAGATCGAGGCGATGACGCTGGCCGACCGCATCGTGGTGCTGGACGGCGGGTATATTGCTCAGGTCGGCAGCCCGCGCGAGCTGTACGAGACGCCCGCCAACCTGTTCGTGGCGCAGTTCATCGGCAGCCCGAAGATGAACATCCTGCCCTGCCGCACGGCCGATGGCAGCTTCACGCCCGAGCGCGGACGCCCCGGCCCCTATGACCGGCCGCGGCACGCGGTGCATGTCGGCGTGCGACCCGAACATATCGTTATCGGTGCCGCGGGCGAGGGGGCTGCGGACGCGACGGTGGACGTTCTGGAGTACCTTGGGTCTGACACATTCGTCATCGCCGATGGCGGTCCGCTGGGGCAGATCACCATCCGTGCGGAAAGCGATTGCCCGCACAGGCCCGGCGATCGGATCGGGCTGATCTTCCCGCCCGAGAAGCAGCACTTCTTCGACGAGACCGGGCAGGCGGTCTGAGGTCTGCCGCCGCCGACTTGCGGTCAGGGGACGGGGCTGTCGCGCCTCGCCTCGGTGCGCACCCAGTCGCGGAACGCCACCACCTTCGGGGTGGTGGCCGCTTCGGGCGGGTAGACCAGGTAGTAGGTGAACGCGGTACGGTCGCGCGGCGACGGTGGGAACGGCCGCACCAGACGACCAGATGCAAGAGCGTCGGCCACCAGCGACGAGGTGGCCAGCGCGACGCCGTGGCCCTCGATCGCGGCCTGCACGGCCATGCTGTCGATGCTGAACCGCAGACCAGACTCGGGGTCGATATCGCCGACACCTGCCGCACGCAGCCACATCCGCCAGTTCGGCGCATCCTCCCGCTGCATCGCCCAGGCTATATGCAGCAGGGTATGGTGCGCCAGGTCGGCAGGGGTGCGCAGCGGCGTCGCGCCCCGGGCAAGGCCCGGGCTGCACACAGGAAACGCCGTTTCACCCATCAGTCGTTCGGCGCGCAGACGTCCATAGCGGCCCAGCCCGTAGCGCAGCGCCACGTCCACATCCTCGGTGCCGTCGAAACGCACCAGCATGTCCGACGCGTCGATCCGCACGTCGATGTCCGGGTGCTGTGCCCGGAACCGGTGGAACCTTGGCAGCAACCATTTCGACGCGAAGGACGGCGCGACGCTGACCGTCAGGCGGTTCTCCGACGTCTCGGGTGGGGCGCGCATCAACGCCGCTGCATCGGCCAGCCGGGCGAAACCGTCGGTCAGCGCCGGGGCCGCGGCGGCGCCCGCCGGGGTCAGCTCCAGTGCGCGGGTCAGGCGGCGGACCAATGGATGCCCCACAAACTCCTCTAGCGCGCGCACCTGCTGGCTGATCGCCGCGGGGGTGACGTGAAGCTCTTCCGCGGCGTCCTTGAAGCTTAGGTGTCGGGCCGCGGCCTCGAACGCGCGCAGGCCGGTCAGCGGGGGCAGAGGGCTCATGTCGCGGGCCTCATGAATTAGAATATCTACTTCATAACTTCAGGACATCTCGTTTGTCCACGAGCGCTGGCAGGCGGATAATACCCTTATGAACCCTGGCGTGCGGTTGATGCACCGCGCCGGACTAGGCGCAGCAAGGATCGTGCACGACCTAAATGGAAAGGAAAGCTTATGTATATCCCGCATGATTGGCTGGCTGCCCCCTTTACCACCGACATGGCCAAATTGCGCCGTCAGGAGAACGAGGCCCGCGCGGCGCGGGGCTATGCCGCGTGGCGCTGGATGTGGAAGGCGCTGACGCGCCCGCTGTCCGCCGTGCTGGCGCGCCAGCAAGTGGCGCGACGGCGGCGTCAGAACCTGCTGACCCTTGAAGCGCTGGATGAAGCGACATTGCGCGACATCGGGCTTACGCCGGGGGAATTGCCCGCTGCGGCGGCGATCAGCGCGCGGTTCGCGGGACGGTCCGGGTTGACCGTGGCCGAGACCCGACGCCTGCTTTCTGCCGAAGAAACGGCGCAGCGGGCAAAGCGCGTCAGGGCAGAGTCGGCGGCGCGCCCGCCGCGCGTTGTCCGCGCGACAGAGACTGCGGCGCCTGCCCCCGCCGTGAGCCGGCCGGTCCTGCCACGCATGTTGCGCGTCGTGCCCACCCCGGCGGCAACGGCGGAGTGCTGTGGCTGAGGGTGGAGGCTCGGGCGCGGTGGACGTGCCCGGCCCCCTTCGCAGGCGCGGTGATGATGGTTATTGTCCTCGATCATGGGTGCCGTCACATCGCTTTTCGTGCGCAAGGTGATCCGCGCAGCTGGCGGCGCGGTGGATCCGCACGCCTTGCTGAATTCGGTCGGGCTGGACCCTGACCAGGCGGGCGACGTGGGGCAGATGGTGTCCGATACGGCCTACTACGAGCTGCTGGAACGGATCGCGACGCAGATAGGTTGGCCTGGGGATTTCCCGCTGCGCGTTGGCGCCAGCATGGAGTGCGACGATTACGGCGCGTTCGGGCTGGCTTGGAAGACGGCACCGACGCTGCGCGACTCGCTCGCGCGGGCCCAACGTTATTGGCGGCTGTTGACCAGCGTCGTCGAATACGAGGTGCGAGAGGACGGGCCGGACGCCCAGTTCGCGCTGCACCGCCTTGGCCGCAGACGGCTGGGGATGTCCATGTCGAACGAGGCCACGCTGGCCAGTGTGCTGTCGATCATCCGTCAGGTCTCGACCAGTCCCGTCACCCCCAGCGAAGTGCATTTCAAGCATCCCCCGGCCGGTACGACGGGCGGGCACGAAAGCTATTTCGGCTGCCCGGTGGTTTTCGGCTCTGACATGGATGCGTTGGTGCTGCCGGTCGAGGCGTTGTCGCGACCCAACCGTTTGGGGGATCGCGGTGTCACCCGGTTCCTGCTGACGCACCTCGACGCTGAACTGGAACGGCTGGAAAGCGAGCTGTCCCTGCGGGACCGCGTGCATGAGGCCATCGCCCTGTCCCTGAGCGCCGGGGTGCCGCAGATGGAGGCACTGGCCCGCCGACTGGGAATGAGCAAGCGGACCCTGCAACGCCGCCTGGGCGAAGAGGGCCTGTCGTTCCACGGTCTGGTCGACGAGGCCCGGCGCGAACTGGCCGAGGGGTTGCTTGTGCAAAGCGACTATTCCCTGGCCGAGGTCGCGTTCCTGACCGGGTTCTCGGAACAAAGCGCATTCAACCGGGCCTTCCGACGCTGGCGCGACACCACACCCGCGACCTATCGCGAGGCCCGACGCCACGCCTGAGCGCCGCTGGCGTCGTGGGTCAATGCAATGGCAGCCCCGGTCAAGATCGCGGTGCCGCGAATGCGCATTCTGTCTGCATCATAGCAATCGAAAGGTAATGTGATGCAGACCGACCCCATCCTTGTCATAGGCGCCAACGGCAAGACCGGCAGCCGGATCGCGGCGCGCCTTGCAGCCCTTGGCCATGCCGTGCGGCCGGGAACGCGCGGCGCCGACATCCCGTTCGACTGGGATGACGCGAGCACCTGGGCGCCCGCGCTTGACGGCGTGTCCGCCGCCTACGTGTCCTATTTTCCCGACCTGGCCTTTCCCGGTGCGGCGGAGAAGATCGAGGCCCTGTCGGCATTGGCGAAAAAGATGGGCACCCCGCGGCTGGTCCTGCTGTCGGGGCGGGGCGAGACCCAAGCCGAACGGTGCGAGGCGATCATCCGCGACTCCGGCGTCGATTACACGCTGGTGCGCTGTGCATGGTTCGCGCAGAACTTCTCGGAAGGGTATCTGCGGGACCCGGTCATGGACGGTGTGCTTGCAATCCCGGCGGGCGATGTGCGCGAGCCGATCGTGGATGTAGACGACATCGCAGATGTTGCGGTCGCCGCGCTGACCGAAGACCGGCATTCGGGGGAGTTGTACGAGGTGACGGGCCCCCGGTTGCTGCACTTCTCGGAGGCGGCGGCGGAACTGGCGGCAGCGTCTGGCCGGCCGGTGCGCTACATGCCGATCACGCGTGAGGAGTTTCACGCCGCCATGACCGGGATCGGCGGGACTTTCATCGCCGATGTGTTCACCCATGTCGTGGACGAGGCGCTTGATGGGCGGAACGAGTGGCTGGGCGATGGTGTACAGCGCGCCCTTGGTCGCGCCCCGCGCGATTTCACCGAATATTGCCGGGATGCCGCCGCTGCGGGTGCCTGGCGGGCTGCGGCCTGATCGCCGCCAACCGGCGGCGGGTCATCGTATCGCCCGCCGCCTTTCACCTAATCAGCGAAAGTGTCGTGACATGCCGTTCTGGTATCTGATCCTCTGCCAGGTCTCGATCCTGGCGTTCGCCATCCTTGCGGGTGTGTTCCTTGCGTTCTCCGACTTCATCATGCGTGCGTTGGGCGCCGTTCCCGGCGGGGCCGAGGCGATGCAGTCCATCAATCGCGCGGTGTTCCGCTATGTCTTCATGGCGCTGTTCCTGGGCATGGCGCCGGTTTCCCTGCTGATTGCCGTCTACGGCGCGACGAACCTGTCCATGCCTGGCGCAGTGCTGACCGCACTGGCGGGCGCCGTCTACCTGCTGGCGGGCTTCGGCGTGACGGTAGTGTTCAACGTGCCGATGAACCAGGCGCTTGCCGGTATGGATACCACCAGCCCCGAGGCTCAGGCGTACTGGGCCGACGCCTATCTACCGCGATGGACAGCCTGGAACAGCGTTCGCGCCGTCGCTTGCGCCGTCGCGTCAGGGCTGATGCTGGTGGGGATGACCTGGTCCATCCGGGCGGCGGTTGCCTGACGATCCTGCGGATGTTGCCAGGCATGTGACGCGGGGACGGACTCGCGCCGAGGTTGCCTGGTCGCGTGGTTCTTGCAGGGGCTGGCGGAGGCTCGGCGGTATCCGGCCGCCCGCCCGCAGGGGTGAGCATTCCCCCCTCGCGCTGTTCCGGGGAATCACCGACACTGCTGGGCGGAGGCAGATGATGACAAACCGACCGACCGGGTCAGCCCCCGTACCCTGGTGGCAGCGCGCGACCGGATACCAGGTCTGGCCGCGCAGCTTCTGCGACGGCAATGGCGACGGGATCGGAGATATCCCCGGTCTCATCGGCAAGCTGGATCACCTGGGCGACCTTGGGATCGGGTTCATCTGGCTGTCGCCCGTCTATGCGTCGCCGATGATGGACATGGGCTATGACATCTCGGACTACCGCGCCATCGCGCCCGAGTTTGGAACCCTGAGCGATTTCGACCGGCTGATCGCCGAGGCCGGGGCGCGGGACATCCGGATCGTGATGGACCTGGTGGTGAACCATACCTCGGACCAGCATGCGTGGTTCCGGGTGGCGCGGACCGATCCGGCGGCCCCCGAGCAGGATTTCTATATCTGGCGCGACCCGGCACCAGACGGCGGCCCGCCCTCGGATCTGCAGGCCTGTTTCGGCGGACCCGCGTGGCACTGGGTTCCGGATTTGGGCAAATACTACCTGGGATATTTCAGCGATGCCCAGCCTGACCTGAACTGGCAGAACCCTGCGCTACGGCGCGAGATATACGACATGATGAACTGGTGGCTGGACCGTGGGATCGGGGGCTTCCGGATGGACGTGATCTCGCTGATCGGCAAGGACGTGGATGCTGGCCTCTTTGAGGAAGGCCCGGACCTGCACGCCCATTTGCGCGAGATGCATCGCGAAACGCTTGCGGGGCGGGATGTCGTCACGGTCGGGGAAAGCTGGTCGGTCAGCCCGGACACGGCGCTGCTGTATTGTGGGCGCGACCGGAACGAGCTGGACATGGTGTTCCAGTTCAACCACGTCACCGCTTTCGAGGATCCCGTGCACGGCAAGTGGCGGCCAAGGCCGTTCGACCTGGTGCGTTTCAAGGCAGTGCTGTTCGCCTGGCAGGCGGTGATGGCCGACGATGGCTGGAACGCGCTGTTCCTGTCGAACCACGACCTGCCGCGGCAGGTGTCCAGGTACGGCGATCCGGTGCGGCACCGGGTCCGTTCGGCAAAGATGCTGGCCACGGCGATCCACCTGATGCGGGGCACGCCATTTGTCTACCAGGGCGAGGAAATCGGTATGACGAACGCCGAATTCTCGCACATCGGGCAGTTTCGCGACCTGGAGACGCTTGGCCTGTACCGTGACCTGGTCGAACACGGGATGAGCGTGCGGGACTTCATCGCCGGTGCCAATCGAACCGGACGGGAGAAT
>JBFHFG010000181.1:0-6385 GCA_041583815.1 Halovulum sp. | reverse complement strand
TGCACTGTCTGGGACCAGACCGCCCCGTACTGAACGCATGTTCGCCGCACGTGGTGCAGCGCCAGCGTTTCAGCGTCGGCCTGTCCCGCGCCGGGTAGCACACCCATCGGCAACTGCTCCCCTTCCGACGCCGGACCAGCGAAATCAGTCCTGCCAGGATGAAACACCCGACCGCCACCGCGACCAGCCACAGCGGATCGATCCGGTCGAACAGGTCAGCGGGCGGTACCTCGGTCCCGATCCATTTTCCCGGTCGTGTCGGTGTGTCTGCCATGCGCGCTGGCCTGCCTGTTGCGATGCACCTTCCGTGCCCCGTTCCGTGCCCCGCGTACAATCTGCAATGCCGGTGCCACCCTGTCCAATGTTCGCACGCGGACCGAAGGCCGGGCTACGGGGTAGCAAGCGTCAGCCCGACGCCGCGCCAACCCGAAAACCGGAACGCAGAAAAACAAGACGCCGCCCGAAGGCGGCGCCTTGCCAAAGCCGTGCTAAGATCGGTTGCCCCCAGCAACCCCTGTCCCGGACCCCCGCCCGGTTCAGTAAAGATCGGCACCCAAAACCGGTTCCGCCCCTGGCCTGGCAGTGTTCCCCCGAACCTGCACAGACCGCACTTCGCCTTGCCTGCTACACGATGGACGCAACTCGAATTCCACCAAACGAAACGCTTACTCTTCATTCAGGCTGGAACATACTACGCGTGAACAACCTGTCCTTAGGTTGTGCCACAGGCCCCCGACTCTCGCCATCACCCCAACGGTTACGCCAGCGGCCCGTTCGGACAGGCTCCTATCCGTTCGGATAGGTTTTGGGGGCGGATCGGGCCTCGAAAATTGCCCCGAAATCCCCGTTAACGAAGTTTTTAGAAAGTTTTCATGATAAATATCATGTGCTTAAGGGGGTTTTCACTATGAAAACCCCCGATTTCATGCCCCTTTGCACGCCTGCCCTGCCTGCGCGCAGGCCCCGGGTTTTCATCGTGCAATCCGGCGCCGGGGCGTCTAGTCCGCCTCGGCCTTCTCGATCTCGCTGTCGATCAGCGCCTTCTCGTGCTTCAGCTGTTTCAGCATGACAGGGTCGGGGAACGGGTGCCGCTCCATCTCGGCCAGCCGCTCCGCCAGTTCCGTCTGCTTGGTCTTCAGGTGATCCAGCGTGATGCTGTCGGTCATCGCGATGCTCCTTTTCCGCACGGGCGGCACAAGGCCGCCCTCTTCCGTCAAGGAAGTGCGGAACAGGCGCGCGGCAAGGGCCGGATCAGTCCTCGAACGCCTCGACCACCCGCCGCGCACCCAGCGCGAAGGCATCGGCAACGTGGATCATCGGGCTGAAATCCGTGTCGCTCTCGCCCCGGTCCATCAGTTCCGCCATGCGGGCATACAGGCGCGGATACTCGTGATCCCCGGCGGTCTCGACCAGTTCGCCGTCGATCAGCAGTTCCGAGCCGCCCTTCTTCAGGCTCAGCGTCCCGTCCGCCGTCACCGCATCGATGTCCCAAGTCTGAGGCCCGGTCTGCCGCCAGTCGAACACCGCGCCAACGCTGGCTCCGTCGGGGTGGCGGAACGACAGCTCCGCCGCGATCGGCGTGCCCTTGTTCTCGGGGAAGTCCAGCACCGCCTTTTCGACATGCACGGGCTTCGGCAGGATCTTGGTCAGGATCGACAGCGCGTTGATCCCCGGATCGAACACGCCCAGCCCCCCCGGCTGCCATATCCACTCCTGCCCCGGATGCCAGTGCCGCACGTCTTCCTTCCAGGTGATCTGCAGCGATTTCAGCGTGCGATCCGCCAGCCAGTCCCGCGCCGCATCGACCTGTGCTGCCTCCCGGCTGTGCCAGGTCGCGAAGATCGAGACGCCCGCCTCGTCCGCCAGCCGGCGCAGTTCAAAGCATTCGGCCACGGTCGCGCCCGGCGGCTTTTCCATCATGACATGCTTGCGCGCCGCAATCGCCTCGGCCGCGTATTCGAACCGCGCGGCAGGGGGCATGCACAGCGACACCACCTCGACCTCGGGGTGCGCGGCCAGCATCTCGGCCTGCGTCGCATAGGTCGGCACACCCTCGACCTCGGCATTGCGGCTGACGGCGGCGACCAGGTCGAACTTGTCCGAGCCTTCGATCGACGGAATGTGCTGGGTCCGGGCGATCTTGCCGACGGACACGAGCGCGAGCTTGTAGGCCATGTATTCCTCCCCTGCCTGCATGGTCGGGGACGGGTTAACACCAAGCAGCGGCCCGCGCCACTGGCGTGCACCGCAAAGCCTCCGGCACAGTCCTCAGATCGCGACCAGGTGGTTGTCCCAAGTCAGGTCCGGCGCCGCCGTCACCTGCCGCAGCCCGTGGCTTCCCCCCAGGGCCAGCCCGCCCTGGACGGTGACCGCGAACCCCTCGCCCAGCCTGGCAACGCCCGAGGCCAGCGCAAGGTCCCGGCCCGGAAGCGGCGCCCCGGTGCGCCCGTCGAAGAAGATCACGTGCCCGCCCTTCGGCCCCGTCACGGCGATCTCACCGCCGTCCGCCGACACCGCGACCGAACCCGCGTATTGCTTGAGCCGCGCGGTTTCGGGGTGGTCCAGATACTCCAGCGCCTCGCCCCGCCGGTGCGCGACCAGCAGCGGCACGCGGGTCAGCGGGTTGCCCTGCCATTGCAGCGCGGCGACGACCCGGCCCGAGCCATCCACGTCGATATGCCGGATCGAGTTCTGCCGCTGGTCCTCGGGCGCCTCGACCTGCTCGGTGATCGCGCCCTCGGGCGACAGGTACGTCAGGTTCGGGCGCATGGTCGGCAGGTTCAGCTTGGCACGCTCGAAATCCGGATGGGTCTGGATGCCGCCGTTCGCCACGGCGAACCCGCCATCCGGCAGGCGGATCATCTCGTGTGGACCGATCCCACCCGAGGGCAGGTCATCCACACGCTTGTAGCCGTCGCCGGCATCCCACACGCCGATCCGGCCATCGGGCACGTCGAAGGCATTCTCGGTCGTCAGCAGCAGCCTGCCGTCGGCGGTGTAGGCGCCGTGGCCGTAGAAATGCCGCCCCTCGGGCGAGTCGAGCCTGCCGATCTCGGCCCCGCTGGCGCAGTCCAGGATCACCGCGAACCGGCCCGGACGGCGGGCAAAGGCCACGGCTTCGGCCCGGTGCGGGTGGGCGGCAGCGGCGTGGCCCCGGCCCGGCACGGGGATGCGGAACAATTCGGCCCCCTCGGCAGTAAGACCGACCAGCCAGGTCGCGTTTCCGGCATCCGACGCGGCGCTGAGGTATGTCGGCGCGCCCGCCTCGGCCCAGGCAGGCGCGGCAAGGATGGCGGCGGTTCCGGCAAGGAAATGACGGCGGCGCATGTCAGTCACCATCCGCCGCACTGAACCCGGTATCGACGCCCAGGTTGGGGCCGATGTCGCGGTCCATTTCGAGCTGCAGGGCGTGCACCTTGGTCTGCAAGCCCTCGACCCGCACACGACTTGCCGGTTCGACCACCGCATCCTTGATCGGCTGGCCGATCTGGTCCAGCCGGTCATGGGTCTGGCCGATCACCTTCAGCACCCAGGCGCGGTCGGGCTCGCGCACGTCACCGGCGAAACCGTCCTCGATCATCTCGGCGATGCCGGTCAATTGCGCGTGGATGATCGCCTCGGTCAGACCCGAGCGCCACGCCTCGGCCCGCGTCGGGAACGGGCGGTCAAAGGTGCCAAGCGGCCGCGCGAGTCGCTGGTCGGCGATCCGGGTCAGGCCGAAATCCAGCGCGGTATAAAGCGTCTTGGTGAACTCGGACGCATCCAGGTAGATCGGGTTATCGGGCCCCGCCGCGCGAGCCAGATCTGCCCAGCCGCCGTCGGCAAACCAGCCGTCGTAGAGTTCACCCGCCAACCGGTCGAGGTTGCCCGAGATCCCCACAACCGCCGGACAAGCCGGGGCCTCGGTGAACAGCAGCATTTCCAGCGCCGGAAGGCCCTGCGCCGCCGCAGAGCCTGCGGCGACCACCGCCGGATCGGCCTGCTCTTCCGGCGTTTTGGCCAGCAGGTCGCGCAGCCCCCGGTTCACGAAGCCCTTCTTGTCGGGCCAGAAGTTCACCGTCAGCGCCGCGCCGGTCTGCTCGATCGGGCCGAACTGGTAGCTGTCCAACGGCGCCCAGGCCAACCAGGCATCGGCGAAGGCGGTGCGCAGGTCCTCTTCGGAGGCATCGCCTGCGCAATGCGCCTGCGCCGTCCGGTACAGCACGCCAGTCGCGTCACGGAACGCGCCGAACTGGCGGTCCAGCACCTCGAGCGCGCGACGGCGGATGTTTTCATGCGTCACCACCCCCCGGCCCGGCGCCCAGTAGGGCAGACCGGTTTCGGGGTGCACGTTGTTCAGCGGTACGCCGGGGGCGGCCTGGTTCTGGATCTGCGCGGGGGCGGTGCCTGCCAGCAGGCAGAGGGCCAGAACGATTGCGGGACGAAGGATCATAGGGACTCCAGGAATGCGATGAGGGCGTCGCGGTCCTCGGGGGGCATCATGCGCACGGATTCGCGCGCATCTTCGGCCTCGCCGCCGTGCCAGAGGATCGCCTCGAGCAGGGACCGCGCGCGGCCATCGTGCAGATAGTAGGTATGCCCGCTGACGGTCTCGGTCATGCCGATCCCCCACAGCGGTGCGGTCCGCCATTCGCTGCCCGTCGCCTGCCACTCGGGGCGGTCGTCGGCCAGCCCCTCGCCCATGTCGTGCAGCAGCATGTCGGTATAGGGCCAGATCAGTTGAAAGCTCTGCTCGGGCTGATCTTCCAGACGGTGGGTCACGAATTTCGGATTGTGGCAAGCGGTGCAGCCGGTGCTGTAGAACACCTCCTTGCCGCGCAGCACGTCGGGCGCGTCAAGGTCGCGCCGCTCGGGCACGGCCAGAGTGCGCGAGTAGAAGGTCACAAGGTCCAGCACGTCCGAGGGTACTTCCAGATCCTCGGCGTTGCCAGTGCGCCCATCCGGGGCGGTGCGGCAGTCGACCTGTGTCTCGGAACATTCGCCCCAGTGGGCGGGGGTCAACGGGGTCGACAGGCCCATGTCGCCCAGGAAGGCCCCGGCGGACTGTTCCTTGATCGTCGGCGCGCCCGCCTTGTGGCCAAAGCGACCCAGCATCCATTGCTCGAACTCGGTGGACCAGACGCGGTTGGGGCGACCGGAAATGCCGTCACCGTCGGCGTCTTCCGGGTCTGCCAGCGCAAGGATGTCCGCCTCGGGCACGGCCTCCAGCAGGCCGAGGCCGATCATCTGCGGCGCGACGCGCGGGGAAAGCTGGGCGTCGGGATGCAACGGACCATAGGCCGGGTCGGCGATGCTGTAGGTCGGCTTGCGCAGCTCGATCACCTCGCCGCCCGCAAGTTCGATGGGGACCGGCGTGTAGCTGACTGCCATCCGCCCCTCGGCCGGGACCCCGGCGATGGACTTGTCCTGAAGCTGGGTGCCATAGGTCGGCTCGGGCGCATTGGCGAGGTATTCCAGCACCTCGGCGTCAAGATCGCTGGACTCATCGGGGATCGACAGGCGCAGGAACATGGACACGCCGGTATCCTCGCCATCCTCGGGCGGGTGGCCGCGGCCGTCCTTGATGTGGCAGCGCTGGCAGGCGCGGGCGTTGTAGAGCGGCCCGAGCCCATCGCTGGACAGCGTGGACGAGGGCGCCGTGACCCAGAGCTTCTTGAAGAACCCGTTGCCGACCTTGAAATCCAGCTCGCGCTCGAAGGGGATGTTGGCCGAGGGGAACGAGAATGCGTCGCGGGTGCCGATGCCGGTCTTGGTGGCCGCGCCGGCGGGGCGCGCCTCGAATTTCTCGGAGGCGGTGAAACCCGAGGTGGCCGCTGTGACGGGGCCGATCCGCGCGGTCTCGGCATCGGTGCGCGGAACGATGCTCAGGTGCGGCTCGCCCCAGCCGGGGTTATCCGCCGCGACAGGCGCCGCGGACAGCAGGGCGAGCGTCAGTAGAAGGCTATTCGGCCTCGTCCGCCGATACGGCGTTGAGCTGGGCGTAGCGTTCCGCCCCGATGTTGGCAAACAGGTCAAGCTGGGTTTCCAGATAGTCGATGTGGCCTTCTTCGTCGGCGATCAGCTCTTCGAAGAGGTTCTTGCTGACATAATCGCCGACCTTTTCGCAATGCTCGCGCGCCTCGATATAGAGGGTCCGCGCTTCATGCTCGGCGGCAAGGTCGGCGTCGAGGGTTTCCTTGGCGTTCTGCCCGATCCGCAGCGGGTCGAGCTTTTGCAGGTTCGGGTGGCCATCGAGAAAGATGATCCGGTCGATCAGCTTGTCCGCGTGGTGCATCTCCTCGATGCTTTCGGCGCGGGACTTGGCGGCCATCTTCGTCAGGCCCCAGTCGGCCTGCAGACGGTAGTGCAGCCAGTACTGGTTGACCGCCGTCAGTTCGCTGCGCAG
>JBFHFG010000180.1:0-6396 GCA_041583815.1 Halovulum sp. | reverse complement strand
GTCTCGCTGGGCTGGACCTGCTTCCGCCTGTCGCCAGCGCAGCACTATACCAAGGACGTCTTCGACGCCCGCGCCTCGATCGCCGAGACCGCGAAGTGGATGACCCGCGCCCGCGAGGAACTGGGGCCGGGGCCGATGATCGGGCTGGACTATCACCACCGCCTGTCGGTGGCCGAGGCGGCGATGTTCTGCCAGATGATGCCCCCCGCGACGCTGGATTTCCTTGAAGAACCGATCCGCGACCAGAACCCGGATGCCTATCGCGCCCTGCGCCGGATGACGCCGGTACCCTTCGCCATCGGCGAGGAGTTCAGCTCCAAATGGCAGGCGCTGCCCTATGTCGAGGGCGATCTTGCGCAGTTCATGCGGATCGACCTGTGCCTTGTCGGCGGGCTGACCGAGGCGATGAAGATCGCCGGTTGGTGCGAGGCGCACTACGTCGACATGATGCCGCACAACCCGCTGGGCCCGATCTGTACTGCGGCCTCGGTTCACATGGGGGCGGCGATTGCCAATTTCTCGTACCTCGAATGTCGCGATACGCCGGTCGAGGCTTGCGGCTTCGATGCGCCCGAGGTCTTCCCGGTGCAGTGCCGGCTGGATGGCGCGGCCTATCCGGTGCCGGACCTGCCCGGGCTTGGCGTCGAGGTGGATGAAAGCAAGCTGGCCGAACCACTGCCGGTCGAGCGGGTCGGCGCGCCCCGGCTGCGTCGCCCGGATGGGGCGGTGACGAACTGGTAGGGACCGGGTGCCGCCAAGACGGCGCCCGGCTTTTCATGGTTCAGAGAAGCAGCAGCAATCCACCGATGATCACGCCGGTCACCAGCAGTTGCACGACGCAGAAACCCATGATGTCGCGCGCTTTCAGCCCCGCGATGCCCAGCATTGGCAGCGCCCAGAACGGTTGCAGCATGTTGGTCCAGGCGTCACCCCAGGCCACGCCCATGGCGACGCGGCTGATGTCCGCGCCCAGGGCCTCGGCCGCGGGCAGCATCACGGGGGCCTGCACCGCCCACTGGCCACCGCCCGACGGCACGAAGATGTTGACGATACCGGCCGCGATGAAGCTCCAGAACGGAAGCGTATCGGCGGTCGAGATCGAGGCGAACCAGCCAGACATGCTGGCCGCCAGCCCCGATCCGGTCATGATCGCCATGATGCCCGCGTAGAACGGGAACTGGATCACGATCCCCGCGCCGCCTTTCACACCGTCGTCCAGCGCGTCCAGCAGGCTGCGCGCGGTGCCGTGAAGGGTGATCCCGAGGAACAGGAACAGGAAGTTGATCACGTTCAGGTTGATCCCGCCGCCGCCGACGAAGTGAAGGCCCAGCCAGATCAGCCCCGGAATGCCGATCAGCCACATCAGGATGCGGCTGTTCTCCATCCGCTCGGCGGGCGACGCATCGGCGGTCAGCGGGCGAGGCTCCGGGTGCGGCTTCAGCTGGTCGGGATCGATCAGGACATATTCTTCCTCGGGCGGAAGCATCATCCGGTTGACCAGCGGTACGGCGATCAGCAGCGCGATCACGATCGCAAGGTTCCAGCCGGCAAAGATCGTCTGCGAGGTCGGCACCAGGCCGATCTGGTCCTCCGAGAAGTGACCGGGCGTCGAGATCGTCAGCGGAATCGAGCCGGAAAACCCGCCGTGCCAGATCAGGAACCCGGAATAGGCGGCGGCGACCAGCAGCCGGTAGTCGACCTTGACCTGCCGCGCCAGTTCCTTGGCGAAGATGGCGCCGACGACCAGGCCGAAACCCCAGTTGATCCACGAGGCCACCAGCGACACGATCGAGACCATCAGGATGGCGGCGCCCGCCGACCCGGCCAGCCCGGCCACAGATTGCAGGATCTTCCGCACCGGGGGGGAGGATGCGAGGATGTAACCGGTGACGAGCACCAGCAGCATCTGCATGGCAAAGGTCAGCAATGCCCAGAAACCGTCGCCCCACATCTCGAGTACGGCCAGCGGCGTCTGGCCTTCGAAGACCATCGCGGACCCGGCTGCGACAAGGGTCAGTATAAGGACAAAGATGAACGCATCGGGCAGCCAGCGCTCCATCATGCGGGTGGCTGGTCGGGATAAGGCGCGCAACATAACGGGCTTCCTCCAGAGGTTGTTTTGCCGAATCCTTATCGGTCAAATTCCTCCGGACGCAACACTCGAAAGCGGCGCGTTTGCCACTGGTTGCCGGTCACACGCCCGTGCCGATCAGAACGGTCCGTGCGGAACCGCGGGCGGTGCAAAGCTGGCCGCGTTAGCGCGATCCCACCGGCGATGCCATTCGTTCAGCGCCGGGTGTTCGGCCTCGGCCAGAAGGAAACCGTCGGGCAGGTAGGGAAAGGCAACGTTGCCATCCTCGAACGTGGAATCCTTCTGACGGAACATCAGGTGATAGGGCAGGAAGTCGCGCGGATCATCCAGCCCGGCGGCGCCCGCGATTTCACCCAGCGCCTTGAGCGTGTTTCTGTGGAACCGCGCGACGCGCTGGCTTTTGTCCTCGGGATCGAGCGCGCGCTGGCGCAGCGTGTCCTGTGTGGCGATGCCGACCGGGCACTTGTTGGTGTGGCAGGACTGGGACTGGATGCAGCCGATCGCGAACATGAAACCGCGCGCCGAGTTGCACCAGTCGGCACCCAGCGCCAGCGCCTGTGCGATGTCGTAGGCCGTGACGATCTTACCCGCGGCGCCGATCCGGATCTCGTTGCGCAGGCCCGCGCCGCGCAAGGTGTTGTGAACGAAGTGCAGACCTTCGAGCATGGGCATGCCGACGCGGTTGGCGAACTCCAGCGGGGCGGCGCCGGTGCCGCCTTCCTTGCCGTCGACGACGATGAAATCGGGGGTGATGCCGGTCTTCAGCATCGCCTTGACCATGCACATGAATTCCCGGCGGTGCCCGATGCACAGCTTGAACCCGATGGGCTTGCCGTCGGACAGGTCGCGCAGCCGGCCAATGAAGTGCATGAACTCGATCGGGGTGGAAAACGCGCTGTGCGCCGCTGGCGACACGCAGTCGATGCCCATGGGGATGCCGCGTGCCTCGGCAATCTCGGGGGTGATCTTGGCCGCGGGCAGCATGCCACCGTGCCCCGGCTTGGCCCCCTGGCTGAGCTTGACCTCGATCATCTTCACCTGCGGATTCGCCGCCTGCGCCGCGAATTTCTCGGGATCGAAATGACCATCGGGCGTGCGGCAGCCGAAATATCCCGACGCGACCTGGTAGATCAGGTCGCCGCCGCCTTCTCGGTGATATCGGCTGATGCCGCCCTCGCCGGAATCATGCGCGAACCGGCCGATCCGCGCGCCGTTGTTCAGCGCCAGGATCGCGTTCGCCGACAGCGAGCCGAAGCTCATCGCCGAGATGTTGTAGAGCGATGCGTCATAGGGTTGACGGCAGGCCGATCCGCCGACGCGGACACGGAAATCCGTATCCGGAATCGTGTTCGGCATCACCGAGTGCGTGATCCAGGCATATCCGGCCTCGTATACACGGGCGCTGGTGCCGAACGGGCGTTTGTCCTCGACGCCCTTGGCGCGCTGATAAACCAGGCTGCGCGCCTCTCGGCTGAAGGGGACTTCGTCGCGATCGTTCTCGATCAGGTACTGGCGGATTTCGGGGCGGACCATTTCGAACAGGAAGCGCGTGTGCCCGATGACGGGGTAGTTGCGCAGCACGGCGTGACGGGTCTGTACAAGGTCGTGAACCCCAAGCACGGACAGCGCCGCGAATATCAGGATCGGCAGCAGCAGCCCCGACACACCTGAAAGCGCCAGGACGAGCAGGACAAGGGTGGTCAGCACCACCAGCCCGAATATCGAAAAGCGGTTGAGGGTGTCGATCGGGGGCATGGTTGCAGGTTTCCTCGGGTCCGGACAGGACCCGCGCGCCAGACCGGGACCCGCGATCCCGAAATGCCACCAGGTCGAGGATCGGGATGGCACAACCTTGGTCTGCGCTCAAGCCCAAGCGACGGGTATTGCCGGTTTGGACTTACCCTTTCCAATGCCAGAACGGCCTTCGACGCGGGGTGGGAAATGCGGCCTTGACAGTCACCTGACGCTGCGTCGATTGTTCACGTGAACCCGGCAATCCGACAGGGGACGCGACATTTGTTTTCCTCGGACGAAACCGGGTCGGGGCGTGGAGACCTTCACCGTTCGACAGGACTTGGGACTGTCATTCAACAAGGGTCCACGATTCATGAATCACGGTTGCGGGAACGGATCCGGCAGCTGCCAGGGACGATGAGAACGTCCGACACCAAGGAGGAAACCATGAGATTCACCACCACAACAGCGCTTGCGACCGGGCTGGCCATCGGCCTTGCCACCGCGGTCACCGCTCAGACCACCTCGCTGCGGATCCAGAACCACCAGGCACCCGAGTCGACCTCGGGCCGGTTGATCGCCGATTTCGTCGAGAACGTTCATCGCATGTCCGGCGGCGACATCCAGATCGAGATGTTCTATTCGTCCGCGGTGGTCGCCTCGGCCGAAACCTTCGATGCGGCGGCGGACGGCATCATCGACTGCGACATGACCAACGGGTCCTACCAGACCGGCAAGAACCCGGCCTTCCAGTTCGTGGCCGACACGATGGGCGGCTATGACACGCCGATTGAATACCAGGCCTGGGTCAATTTCGGTGGCGGCAAGGAGCTGATCAACGAGCTGTACAACGAGTACGGCATGACCTTCATCGGCGCGCATGTCGGCGGGCAGGAATCGCTGAACTCGTCCAAGCCGCTGAATGGTCCCGAAGACCTGAAGGACTGGAAATTCCGCTCGCCTCCGGGGATGGAGACCGAGATCTTCGCCGAAATGGGCGCATCGCCTATCGTGATGGATTTCACCGAGATCTTCACCGCGCTGGAAACCGGCATCATCGATGGCGCGGACGCTTCGTCGCTGGCAGTGAACGTGGGCCTGGGCATCTATGACGTGGCCAAGCACACGACTTATCCGGGCTTCCATTCGATGTCGTCAGACCAGCTGGCCTGCCGCACGGATGTGTGGGAAGCGATGCCCGACGCGCACAAGGCGATCATCGAGGCCGCCGAGAAGGTCCTGGCGATGGACCTGATCATGCTGACCACCGTCGAGAACGGCGAGGCGCTGGCAACGCTGCCCGAGAAGGGTGTCACCATTTACAACTGGTCGGCCGAGGACCGGGCCGCGTTCCGCGCCGCTGCGCTGAAGACCTGGGATGACTGGGCGACACGTTCCGAGGAAACCCAGAAGTTCGTCGACAGCCACAAGGCTTTCATCAAGCGCATCGGCCTGTCCGACTGATCGCAGCGCGCCGCCCGGCTTTCTTGCCGGGCGGCGGCCTAACCTCGTCTTAACCGGGGCGCCCCGATAACCGGCTGAAACCGGCGTTGAGGGGCGGCATGACACAATCGCTTTCGAACTGGCGGCACATCGGTGCCATAACGGATAGCCCGTCCACGGGGGATGCGGCCGCCGTGACCGTCCTGCGCCCGTCCGAGGCACCTGTAATGCAGGGCCAGACACTGGATGCAGAGGCTGCCATGCGCGAAGAGATCGCGGCGGCGGTCCGGGTGATCCGCAACCTGCCAAGGCTGATGCGCGACGACCTGGCCTCGGCGCCGCCGCATGTGCGCAGCGCTGCCGGTGCCTCGCTCGACGCGTTCGCGGGGCAGGCGGATCGGATCGAGTCGGCGCTGCGGCGGCATTCGGACCTTGCCACCATCGACATGGAAGCCGAGCCGGCGGATCCGGATGCCGTGGCGCGCATTGCGGCCATGCGCGGAATTGCCGCTGGCCGCCGGATCGAGGCGGGCGCCACCATGCCCCGGCTGCACCTGCCCGCGCCGCTGCTGCGTGCGGCGGTGAACGCGTTGATCGACGCGGGTCTTGCCGCTACGCGTGCCGATCCCGACGGTGTCCTGACGCTGCGTGCGCTGGAACGGCGGGGCAGGGTGCGCCTTTCCCTGCTGCACGATGTCGATCCGCCCCCGCCGGCAAGACGGCTGGCGCTGTTCGCCGGGCCAGAGGCCGAGATTGCCATGTCTCACCTGTGGCGGGTCGCGTCCCGTTGCGACGCGTTGCTGGAAATTGGCCCCGGCCCGGGGGCGTCGGGCACACGGATCACGCTGGACGTGCCGGACCGCGCGACATGAAGCGACACCGACCCGCTGCAAACATCGCAATAGACGATGGTCAATGCCGAAGCGGGGCGATATAAATCACCCATGATCACCATTACCACGACGGACGCGCTTCGGGCATTTTGCGGGCGTGCTACCGGACAACCATTCGTTACTGTCGATACGGAATTCCTGCGCGAGCGTACATACTACGCCCAACTTTGCCTTGTGCAGCTTGCGCTGCCGGGCGAGTCGGACGAGGACGCCGTGTTGGTTGATACCTTGGCC
>JBFHFG010000179.1:0-6413 GCA_041583815.1 Halovulum sp. | reverse complement strand
ACAGCGGGTCGTCCTCGGGGATGTTCTGCAGGCGGTTCATCCAGTAGGTCACGCCGATCCCCGGTGCCTCGCGTCCGCTTTCGGCCTGGTACACCCACGATGACCAGCACCGCCGCGCACGCGGCATCTGGCTCGGGTCCCGATGCAGTATCGTTCGGTTATCCTGGTAGCGGATGGACGACAGTGCCTCTGCCTCGGCGGGTGACGGTTGCGCCAACATCCGCAGCGCCTGGTCGGGATGGGTGGCGAAAACCACCTCGTCGAAGGGCGCTTCCGGGCCTTGCGCAGTGCGCACGACGATGCCGGTTTCATCACGCTCGACGGTTTGCACAGGGCAGCCGGTGCGCAGATCGACACCACGCGCCGCCAATGCCGCGCGCAAGCGGTGGACATACTCCACGCTGCCGCCCGAAACGGTCCACCACTGGTGCTGGCCTTGCGCGCCCAGCAGCGCGTGGTTGCGAAAGAATTGCACGAGCGTGCGGGCCGGGAAGGCCCCGACCTTTTCCGAGCCGGTGGACCAGATCGCCCCGCAGATCGGCAGCAGGTAGTGCTGCCGGAACCATGGCCCAAGCGAAAGCTGCGCCACCAGTTCGTCAATCGTCATCTCGTCCGAGGTCGCCGCCGCTTCGGCGCGGGCGTTGAACCGCAGGATGTCGCGCAGCATGGTCCAGAACCGCGGATCGCCGATGTTCCGACGTTGACCGAACACCGCGTCCACGGTCTTCAGCCCGTATTCCAGCCGACCACCGTCGATGGTGGCGCCGAAACTCATGCAGCTTTTCTCGACCGGCACGTCCAGGTCGCGGAACAGCCGGGTAAGATGCGGGTAGTTGGCGTAGTTGAAGACAATGAAGCCGGTGTCGACTGGCTGGTCGCCGCACCTGCCCGCCAGGACGGTCCGTGCATGCCCGCCCAGTCGCGGCTCTGACTCGAACAATGTGATCTGACCGGTGCCGCTCAGCGCCCATGCGGCGGACAGTCCTGATATCCCGCCGCCGATGATGGCGATGCGGGGCTTGTGGGGGCGTACTGCGTCGAAGGGCATGCGGTCTCCAATGTTTTCATAGGTACGCGCGCGGGCCATTGCCGGATCAAACGAAAAATTAATGATCCGCCCCCTTACCGACCGCGTAATGCTCGGTATGTTCGGCATGACAGAGTTACTCAGTGAAGAAGGACCGCCGCCGGCGCAGGTGAAGCCGGCGCCGCGGAAAGTCCGGCGCCGAATGGTCAAGAGCAGCGAAACCGAACTTAACGATCAGACCCTCTGGCTGCTCGCCGTGCGCGACCGCCGGGATCGTCAGGCGTTCGCGTCACTGTTCGATTTCTACGCGCCGCGCCTGCGGGCGATGCTGTCGCGGTCGGGGTGCCGCGGGGCCGCCGCCGACGATATCGTGCAGGACGCGATGCTGCGCGTCTGGCACAAGGCCCACCAGTTCGATCCGGCCCGCGCCTCGGCCTCGGCCTGGGTCTACCGGATCGCGCGGAACCGGCACGTGGACGTGATCCGCAAGGCCGCCCGCCCCGTCCCCGAGGCATTGACCGTCGAGGATGCGCCCGAAACAGACGCCGGGGCAAGGATCGCACTGGATCAGGAGGCACGGCGCCTGCGCGGCGCCCTCGAAGGATTGGCGCCTGACCAGCGCAAGGTCATCGAACAGGCCTATATGGGCGAACTCAGCCACAGCGAAATCAGCGAGCGTACCGGCTTGCCGTTGGGAACGATAAAGTCCCGCATCCGGCTCGCTCTCGAGAAACTCAGACACGAACTCAAAGATCTCAGAACCGAATGACCGTGATCTCTCATCATATCCCCCCGGCCTTCATCCGCGCCTACGCGTCGGGCAGCCTGTCCCACGGGTATTCCCTTGTCGTAGCCTCGCACGTGTCGCAATGCGACGAATGCCGGGCCCGGCTCGAAGCCGAGGAAATCGCGGGCGGCGCTGTGCTCGATACGCTGGGCACCGGCGGCGCCGCGTCCACCGCCGATCCGCTGCGCGACCGCGTGCTTTCGGCGTTAGACGGCCCACCGCCCGCCGATGTTGCGTGGCCCCGGTCCGGGATCTACCCCGGCCCGGTGATGCAGGCGCTGGAAGGTCGCGCGCCGAAATGGCGTGCGCTGGGCGGTGGCATCCGCCAGTCCATCCTCCACGCCGACGGCTCGGGATCGGTGCGCTTGCTGCAGATCCCGCCGGGCGAGGCAGTCCCCGATCATGGCCACAAGGGCATCGAGATGACGCTTGTCCTGCAAGGCAGCTTCAGCGACGAGACGGGGCACTTCGGTGTCGGTGACGTCGAAATCGCCGACGAGGAACTGGATCACACTCCCGTGGCCGGGACCGGTTTGCCGTGCATATGCCTTGCGGCGACCGACGCGCCGCTGCGTTTTCACAGTTTTCTGCCGCGGCTGCTTCAGCCGATCTTCAGGATCTGATCCCGCCGGGGTGTCAGTCCAGCGCGAAACCCAGGGCGACCAGCCCGACGACGCGTCCCACATCGGCAAGATTGGTGATGCCACTGTCATAGCAGGCAATCGCGTCGCCCGGCAGCAGGTAGGGGTCGAAATCGTCGCGGTCCGCACGGGCACGCATGTCCTCGATCCGGCGCTCGACCACGATCGAGACCTTTGACACGGGGTTGCGCGAAAACAGCGCGGCCGAGCGGTCGGCGCTCGTCGCGCGCACGCCGCCGACGCAGTTCGTGTCGACCACAACCTGCATCATGCGCGTGCCATAGGGGATCTGCCGCACGCTTTGGCCAACCGCCGATGGGGCGTTGCCGGTCGCCGGTTGTGTCAGGTTTGACAGGAACACCGACACGCCCGGCGGGCTGATCGGGCTGGGCACCATCAGGTCCGGCTGGAAACACTGGCGACTGTGTACGATGACCTCGTCACCGGTCATCAGCATCACGTCCTCGAACGTGCGCCCTTCCAGGACCGGGCGGAGGTCCAGCACGTAACGACGACCGCCGCGCAGAAGTTCGACAGCGGACAGGTCGGCGTCCGGGCGCACGCCGCCCGCCTGGCGCAGCGCGACGGTGAGGTTGCGCCCCTCGGTCGAGGCGCCGCGCGCGGCCTGCCGGCGGCTGTCCTTTTCGTCGCCGCGGACACCGCCCAGATCCTTGGGTCCCGGTTCGAACACCGCGCCGGATACCGCCACGCGGGCCGGCGCAAAGTCGGTCAGCAGCAGCGAGACGCGCGGGGCCTCGGTATAGTACTCGCCCGCGACCAGCGCGGCAGCAACATCGTCTGCGACGGCCTCGGGCGTTCGGCCCTGCGCGCGGATAGGCGGCAGGAAGGGCAACTTCAGCCGCCCGTCGCGCGAGATAACGTAATCACCCGAGAAGACCTCGTCGCCCGAGATCGCAAGTTCCACCAGATCGTCGCGCGACAGCGCCTCGCGCAGAAGCGCGTCGGGAATGAGGCCGCCCGCCGTGCCTGCGGACGGGGTGCCCGGCTCGCCGCCGCGCGGCGGCAGGCAGAAACTTGCATTGATCAGGTCGGATTCCAGCGTGACGGACTCAGCCCGGCTGGGCGGCGGGGTCCGGTACTGCGCCTGGTAGGCGTCGCCGGTTTCGACCTGTTCTAGGTTGCGCGGGGGGGTGAACGAGGCGCAGGCCGCCAGCGCCAGCACCATGCCGGTCATCACGATAGGACTTGCTGCCCGTCTCACCTCGGTGCCCCGTCTGGTTGCGTCGGCTTGACCCGACATTAATCGGCGGTGGCGTTTGTGTCCATGTGAACCGCCCTCTCGCGCCACCGGCCTATCCGCGCGGATAGGTCCCTGTCCCGAGGGGGGCGCAACCTGTCCTAGGGCGGGCGCGCATCGCTGCTGTGTGGCCGGTAGAACGGGCCCATCGAAATAATAGTTTCCGGAGCACCCGTCGCATGATCCCGCTGGTCGACCGTATCGGTCCCTTCGCACGCCACCTGCTGGCCTATGCCGCCTCCGAGGCTGCGGCCAAGGCTTCGCGGCTGCTGGTGGTGGTCGCGGTGGCCCGCACGATGGACGCGGCGGCGATCGGCCTTGCCGCGGGTGCAATGGCGGCGGCCGACATCCTTAAGGCGCTGACCGAAAACGGCGCTGTCCAGCGCATCATTGCCGCCCGCCAAGACGAGCTTGCCGCAACCTGCGCGACCGCGCGGCGGATCTTCTGGGCGTGGTGCCTGGGACTGTTCATCCTGCAGACCGGTATCGGCGCTGTTCTCTGGGCGGCTGGGGGCGGTGCGATGTTGTTCGCCCTGATCTTTGTGCTGGCTTGCGAATACCTGTTCATGCCCGCCGGGCTGGTGCAGGTCGCGCTTGCCATGCGCGAGGGCAAGCTACGCCAGACGGCTGCGATCTCGGCTGGGCAGGTGGTCGGCGCGAACCTGCTGGCGGTGCTGATGGCGTTGGTCTGGCCTGGCGCCTTGGCATTGGTGCTGCCACGCCTTCTGTCCGCGCCGATCTGGCTGATCGCCGTGCGCCGCCTGCGCCCCTGGAAGGTCGATCCGCGCCAGCCGCTGGCCCCTTTGCGCCCGTTCGTCACGTTCGGCTGGGCCGTCCTCGGGGTCGAAATCGTCAAGGCCGCGCGCCTGCAGGCCGACAAGCTGGTCATCGGCGCGCTGATGGGGGCCGAGGTGCTGGGCCTTTACTTCATGGCCTTCAACGCGGGGCTTGGACTTGCCAGCTCGTTCGCGATGGCGTTCTCCAGCGTGCTGTTCCCGCACCTGTGCGTCGCTGACGACCGCTCGGCCGCGTTGCGCGGTGCGCTGCTGCTGGCCATCGGCCTGATCGCCCCTGCAGTGATCCTGCAATCGCTGGCCGCGCCGATCTATGTGCCGATCCTGTTCGGCGACCGCTGGCAGGACCTGTCGCAAGTGGTGTCCATCCTCTGTCTTGCCGCGATCCCTGGCGTGGTCTGGGCCGCCGCCGCGCAATGGCTGCGCGCCGAGGGCCGCCCCCAGGCCGAGTTCGGCGCCACGCTGATGATGACCCTGGCCCTGGTTGGCAACACCGTCCTCATGGCGCCCTACGGCCTCGTGCCGCTGGCCGCCGGCTACCTGGTGGTTGCCACCGTTACACAACTGGGCGCGGCGCTTGCGCCCCTTTCGGCGGCTCTCCGCCCCATCCCGCAGGAGGTCTGAGACCATGCCCCGCTTCTCGATCGTCATTCCGTGCTACAACGCCGCCCGGACGCTTCCCGCAACACTCGCCAGCCTGCGCGCGCAAAGCTGTCCGGACTGGGAGGCGATCTGCGTCGACGATGGCTCGACCGATGACACCGTCGCACTGATCGACGCCGCAGCCGTCCGCGACCCGCGCATCCGGCGCGTGGCAAACCCGGGCAAGGGCCCCAGCGCAGCCCGCAACGCAGGCGCGATGGTGCATGCCCGGGGCGACATCGTCGCCTTTCTGGATGCGGACGACCTGTGGTGGTCCGAGAAACTGGCGGTCCTTCTGCAGGCCTTTGCCGATCCTGCCACCGACGCCTGTTTCGGCCGCGTCGCCTTCTTTCAGGGCAGTGCCGACGCCGTCCGCGCGCTGTCGACCGTCCCCCGCGGCGCGCTGCGGGTCGAAGACCTGCTGGGTGAGAACCCGGTCTGCACCATGTCGAACGTCGCCATCCGGCGCGAGGTCTTCGCCGCCAGCCGGGGCTTCGATGCGCACATCGTCCATGCCGAGGACCTGGAGTGGCTGATCCGCGCGGTCGGCAGCGGCGTCCGCATGATCGGCCTGCCGCACACGATGACCTGGTATCGCGCCAATCCCGAGGGCCTGTCAACCAACCTGGCCGCGATGCACCAGGGCCGCGAGGCCGCACTGGCCACCGCCCGCGCCCTGGGCTTCTCGCCGCGCCCCGAGCACGAGGCGGTTCACCTGCGCTACCTGGCGCGCCGCGCCTTGCGCCTTCAGTCGTCGCGCATGGCCGCCCTGCGCCTGACGCTTGCGGCGTTGCGGATCAGCCCGGCGGGCTTCTTCTCGGACCGCCGCCGTGGCGCGCTGACCGCACTGTGCGCCATCGTCAATCCCCTGCTGCCGCGCCGCGTCTCGACCGCGTTGTTTGCCCGCTGAAAGGACGTCCCATGCCCCTCGCGACCATCGTCGTTCCCGCCTACAACGTCGCCGACACCATCGGCGTGACCCTCGCCTCGCTGCTGGCACAGACCGAACCCGACTTCGAGATCGTTGTCGTCGATGACGGCTGCACGGACCGCACGGTGCAGGTCGTGCGCAGCTTCGACGATGCCCGGATCCGCCTCGTCCCCCAAGCCAACCGTGGCCTTGCGGGCGCGCGCAACACCGGCATCGCCGAGGCGCGCGGTGCCTTCGTCGGCTTCTGCGACAGCGACGACCTGTGGCGGCCGGAAAAGCTGGCGGCGCATGTCGCGCACCTGCAGGCGAACCCGCGGGTCGGCGTCAGCTTTT
>JBFHFG010000178.1:0-6419 GCA_041583815.1 Halovulum sp. | reverse complement strand
GGGGCGGTCGGGGGCCTCCGGCGGGGATATTTGGGGAAAGTGGAAGGCGGGGGCGTGCGCGGATTTCGGGCGTTAACGAAGTGTTTGGATTCTGTTTCTTTTCGGGATCAATGGCTTAAGGGGGTTTTCACTGTGAAAACCCCTGATTTCACAGCCTGATCGCGGACAGCAGTCGGCCGTAGTCCGGCTCTTTTGCGTGGGTCGCGCGGCGGAAGCTGAAGAAGCGTTCGGGCTCGGAATAGGTGCAGCGTCCGATCCACTCCGCCTCGGCCACGCCGGCGGATCGAAGCCGATGCAGCACGAAACCGGGCAGGTCGAACAGCAGCCGATCCTCGTTGCCGGGCACGAAGAACCGGTGATGGTCGGGGTCGTCGTCGGTGAAGGTCTCGAAGAACTCCGGCCCGACCTCGTAGGCGCGCTGGCTGATGCAGGGGCCGACCGCCGCTTTGACCCGCGCCCGGTCGGCGCCGAGGCTTTCCATCCGGTCGAGCGTGGATTCGACGATGCCGCCGAAGGCGCCCTTCCAGCCCGCATGGGCGGCGGCGACCACCCCGGCCTGCCGGTCGGCGAACAGCACCGGCGCGCAGTCGGCGGACAGGACGCCGATCACCATGCCGGGTTTGTCCGTCACCAGGGCATCGGCTGCTGGGCGGTCGGTCCATTCGGAGTCGGCTTCCAGCGCGATATCCGAATGGACCTGGTTCAGCGTCAGCAGGGATTCGGCCCCCAGTGCCGCCGCGGCGCGCTGGCGGTTGATCGCAACCGCGTTCGGGTCGTCCTGGCTGCCGGGGCCGCAGTTCAGCCCCTGGTGGATCCCCGCCGAGACGCCACCATCGCGGGTGAAGAAGCCGTGGGTGATGCCGTCCAGCAGGTCGGAGGTCAGTGGGCGCGGTTGCGGTGTCATCATGCAAATCCCGGAGGTTGCGGCTGGTTCGGGGCGGTCAGGGCCAGCACCTTGAACAGCGCTCCCATCTGTTCGGGGTGGGTCAAGCGTCGATGCTGGGCGGCGATCTCGGCGGCCTTGTCGCCCTTTGCCAGAGCCTGGGCGCGGGCGGTGATTCCGAGACGTTCCAGGAACGCGCCTTGCGTGGCGAGCGGGGCGGCGACCAGCGGCGCGGCGGCCTCGGCCAGCCAGCGGAAGCCGACATGTGCGGTCAGGTCGGCCTCTCCCGCCGTGTCCAGCACCGGGGCATAGGCATGGCCCTGCATCGCCTGCAGCGTGTCGCCGGTGCCGTCCCAGTCGCCGTAGTCGATCACCAGCGCGGCCCCGCCGTGGCGGGCGATCACCGGAGCGAGGGTCTGCATCACCGCCTCGGCCGGGGCGCAGGTCTCGACCAGCGTGTCAGGGGCTGCGCCGGGGAAGCGGCGGTCCAGTTCGACGTCGGGCACGATCGGGGCCAGGCCGTAGCCGAGCCCGCCGGGGCCGGCGCCGATCATCCGTTCGGCCCAGCCGTCGGCGGTGCGCAGGAACTGGCGGATCGGCAGGGCGTCGAAGAACTCGTTGGCGACCAGCAGCAGGGGGCGGTCGTCGGGCAGGGTTGCGGCGCTGTCATGCCAGGTGGGGGCGGCGCCGGGCAGGGCCGCGGCCTGGGCGCGGCGCAGCACCGGGCTGGCCTCGACCAAGTGTATGCTGGCGGCGCCGGCGAAACCGGGGGCCAGCCGCGCGGCGCGCAGGATGTCGGCCATCAGCGTGCCGCGCCCGGGGCCAAGCTCGGCCAGGGTGAAGGCCGGGGGCGCACCGATGTCCTGCCATGCCTGCGCCAGCCACAGGCCGACCATCTCGCCGAACATCTGGCTGATCTCGGGCGCTGTCGTGAAATCGCCGGATGCGCCCAGCGGGTCGCGGGTGGTATAGTAGCCGTGCTCGGGGTCGGTCAGGCAGGCGGCCATGTACTCGGCCACGCGCATCGGGCCCTGTGCCCCGATCCGGCGGGCAAGGCGTTCGGCCAGCGGGGTCATGTGCGCTTGCGGCTGACCAGCAGAACCAGCAGACCGACCGCCACCATCGGCAGCGACAGCATCTGGCCCATGGTCAGGCCGAACTCGCCAAGCTGGACGACATGGCCCAGCGGGTTGTCTTCGGTGATGAACTGGGCGTCCGCCTGGCGGAAGCCCTCGACGAAGGTACGGGCCAGGCCGTAGCCCAGCAGGAACACGCCGATCACCCGGCCCGGCGCCGTCAGCCAGCCGCGGCGAGAGACGCCCCACAGCATCACCAGGCCCAACAGCAACCCCTCCAGCCCGGCTTCGTACAGCTGGCTGGGGTGCCGGGCGCAGATCTCGGCCAGGTCGGGGCATTGCTGCGCCGCGGGGTCACGGAACACGACGCCCCAGGGCAGGTCGGTCGGGCGGCCCCAAAGCTCGCCGTTGATGAAATTCGCGATTCGCCCGAACAGCAGGCCCACGGGGGTGGCGACGGCGACCGCGTCGCCCACACGCACCATTGGCAGCTTGTTCACCAGGCTGAAGTCGACGATGCCCAGCACCACGCCCAGCATCCCGCCGTGGAAGGACATCCCCCCCTCCCACACGGCGAGGATCGCGCCGGGGTTCTGGCTGTAGTAATCCCACTGGTAGAAGAAGACGAAGCCCATCCGGCCGCCCAGCACGACGCCAAGCACCATCCAGGTCAGCAGGTCCTCGACCCGTTTCGGCTCCATCGGCGGGGTGCCGCCCCACAACGCCGGGCGCCGCATCAGACGGGCGACCAGCCACCAGCCGATCAGAAGACCGGCGATATAGGCCAGCGCGTACCAGCGAAGCGAGAACTCCATCCCGAACAGGGAGACGGTGAACAGCGCCGGGTCGATATCGGGAAAGGGCAGAGCGGCTAGCATTGTACCTCGCAGGTCTGGCGTCCGCGTGATCCCGTGACGCAGGGCGGAAGTCAAGCGCCGCCTTGGCAATCCCCCGCGTCCACCCCATTATTGGGGAAACCAGAATGGAAAAGGGCGGAGCCATGCAGACCCGCAACAAGATCTTCGACGACATCAGCCAGTTGATGACCAACGCGATGGGTGTCGCCCAGGGCGCCCGCGAGGAAGCAGAGACCGCCGTGCGCAGCCTGATGGACCGCTGGCTGGCCGACCGCGACCTTGTCACCCGCGAGGAATTCGACGCTGTGATGGCCATGGCCCAGAAAGCGCGCGAGGAAAACGCTGCGCTTCTGGCCCGGATCGAGGCACTGGAAGAGAAACAGGACGATTGAGTCGGGGCGCCCGATGGGGCCACGGCCCGCGATCCTGCCCGACACGCACCATCCGACGGTCAACGCCCTGCCCGGAAACGGCGCGGGGCGTTGCTATTGTGGCGTCCGGCGCTGCCTCAAAATCGTCACGGTGCTTTAACTATTTTCTTCTTTACAGGCCCGGATTTTCTGCCACGATATCTAGTAGGTCGCATGGAAACCCCAACGACCCATGGATATCCCCACAGCCCCTTGCGGGGTTCGCTCCGCCGGAGGCCACAGCCAGAGGGACCGAGGCATGAGCATTGTCGAGCAAGACTTCCTCACCGAAGAACTCCACCCGATCGACATCGTCGAGACGCTGGCAGAGCGTCACGAGTGGGACTTCGACAGGGTGGCAGAGGACCAGATCGCCATGGCGATCGAGGGGTCCTGGCGCACCTATTCCCTGACCCTTGCCTGGTCCGGCCATGACGAGACGCTGCGCCTGATCTGCGCGTTCGACCTGGAGCCGCCCGAGGGGCGGACAGACGCGCTGATCGCCACGATGGAGCGCGCCAACGACAAGTGCTGGGCCGGGGCGTTTACCCTGTGGCCCGACCAGAAGCTGATGGTCTGGCGCTACGGCCTGATCCTTGCGGGCGGCTCTGTCGCCTCGGCCGAACAGATCATCGAAATGGTGCGCGTCGCCGTCACCACGTCGGAGCGGTTCTTCCCGGCGTTCCAGATGGTGTGCTGGGGCAACGAGTCGCCCGAAAAGGCAATGCACATCGCCATGACCGAGGCTTACGGCCGGGCCTGATCCATCCGCCCGGCCACCGGCCGGGCGCCAGATTTCGGTCGGACGCCATTACTCCCCCCACGCGTCCGATCCGGACCGGCCGGGCGTTCTCCCCAAACCCATGCGCCCGGCCGATTTACGTCCTGCGTGATCCTGGCGCGCCCGCACGGGGCCTGCTGTCGGGTTGACTTCGCGTCTTGCCCGCCGATAACCGCGGATAGGCAAAAGGGGAACCCGATGAGCTTCGAGATACTGGCGCGCGATGGCATCCTGCTTCTGGGGTGCGGGAAAATGGGCTCGGCCCTGCTGGAAGGCTGGCTGGCCGCAGGGCTGCCGCCCGCCTCGGTCCATGTCCGCGACCCGAATCCCGGCCCCCGGCTTCTGGACCTGCAAGCCCAGGGCTTGGTGCTGAACGGCGAGTTGACCCACGCGCCCGCGCTGTGCCTGGTGGCGGTCAAGCCGCAGGTCATGATGCAGGCGCTGCCCGACATCGCGACGCTGGGCGGGGGCCAGACGGTGATCCTGTCGATTGCCGCAGGCACCACGATCGCGACCTTTGACGCTGCCTTCGGCGCAGGCACCCCGGTGGTGCGCGCGATGCCCAACACTCCGGCCGCCGTCGGCAAGGGAATCACCGCGATCATCGGCAATGGCTCCACCACTGATCTGCACCTCGACCTGGCCGAGCAGGTGCTGGCCGCCGTGGGTGAGGTCGTACGGCTGGAGGACGAAGGTCAGATGGATGCGGTTACCGGCGTGTCCGGGTCGGGCCCGGCCTATGTGTTCCACATGATCGAATGTCTGGCCGCGGCGGGCGAGGAAGAGGGCCTGTCGCCCGATCTAGCGATGCAATTGGCACGGGCCACTGTCGCCGGGGCCGGTGCACTGGCCACCGCCCCGGGTGCCGCTGATCCCGGAACGTTGCGCCAGAACGTCACCAGCCCGAATGGCACCACCGCCGCCGGTCTGGCCGTTCTGATGGACGAGAAAGCCGGCCTGCCGCCGTTGATCCGTGCTACGGTAGGGGCGGCCGCCGCGCGCAGTCGCGAGCTGGCAGGATAAAAAATTGTGCGGTGCACAAAAATACCCTTGCAATGTTTTGTGCGCCGCACAATATGGCATGGTGTAATGCCAAACCCCGGAGGATCACATGGCTGACAAGACGACTTTCGGGTTCGACCCCGACAAGATGATGGAATTCTTCAAGCAGAACGACTTCACCCGTGCGTTCACCGACGCCAAGCTGCCGAACTTCGACACCGAGGCACTGTTCGCCGCGCAGAAGAAGAACATGGACGCCCTGGTCGAGGCCAACAAGGCTGCGGCCGCCGGCTATCAGGACCTGTTCAAGAAGCAGATGGCGATCTTCGAGGAAACCATCTCCGAAGCCCAGACCCAGATCCAGGAGATGGAGCTGAAGATGGATAGCAAGGCTGCCGCCGCCCAGGGCGAGGTTGCCAAGGCTGCCTTCGAGAAGGCCATTGCCAACATGAAAGAGCTGGCCGAGACCGCACAGAAAGCCAATTCCGAGGCCTACGAGATTGTGTCGGCCCGCGTGAAGGAATCGGTCGCCGAGTTGCGTTCGCTGGGCGATCAGCTCAAAGCGAAGAAGTAAGCTTCCGACATCCGAATTTGCGGCGCGCCCTGGCTTTGCCTCGGCGCGCCGTTTGCGTTACGCCCGTCCCATGCAAGACAGGGAGGGGCCGAATGCCCGAGATTTCGTTTGATGATTTCCTGGCAGTGGACATCCGCGCCGGTCGCGTGATCCGCGCCGAACCGTTCCCCGAGGCGCGCAAGCCCGCGATCAAGCTCTGGATCGATTTCGGCCCCGAGATCGGCGAGAAGAAAAGCTCGGCCCAGATCACGGCGCATTATTCCCCCGAAACGCTGCCCGGCCGCATGGTCATGGCGGTGGTCAACTTCCCGCCGCGCCAGATCGGCCCCGTGCGCTCCGAAGTGCTGGTTCTGGGTGTATCCGACGCCAACGGGGACATCGTGCTGATCGCCCCCGATCAGGACGTCACCCCGGGCCAGAGGATGCACTGATGGCGCCGATCGTCACCGTTACCCGCCGCCTGCCGCAAGCCGTCGAGGATCGTCTGAGCGCCGAATTCGACGCGCGTCTGAACCCGGATGACGTGCCGTTTACGCCCGCTCAACTGATTTCGGCTATGCAGGACTCCGACGCCGTGCTGGGCACGGTGACAGACCAGTTCGACGCGCCGGTCCTTGCGGCGGATGGCAAGCGTCGCGCAGGGATCGTCGCGAACTTTGCCGTAGGGGTGAACAACATCGACCTCGATGCCGCCAGGGCCGAGGGCGTGGTCGTGACCAACACCCCGGGCGTACTGACCGACGCCACCGCCGACGTGGCGTTGACGCTGATGCTGAACGTCACCCGGCGGGTTCCGGAATCCGAGGCATTACTTCGCGATGGGCGCTGGCAGGGCT
>JBFHFG010000177.1:0-6419 GCA_041583815.1 Halovulum sp. | reverse complement strand
CTGGCGGTGTTCGGCGGCCTGCTGAACTTCGACGCGAGCAGCATCCTGGATCGCTGAGGCATTCGTGGGTGGCGTGCACGTGATCGACGCGCCATCCCCGAACCATGGCGAACGGCGTGGCGGGCTTGGCCCATCGCTGGTCGTCTTGCACTACACGGCGATGGATAGCGCCGAGGCTGCGCTCTCGCGTCTGCGCGCGCCACAGCACGAGGTTTCCGCGCATTACCTGATCGGTGGCTCCGGTCAGGTCTGGCGCATGGTGGATGAGACGCGCCGCGCCTGGCACGCCGGTGCCGGGGCCTGGGGTGGGCAGGGCGACGTGAACTCCCGCAGTATCGGGATAGAACTGGATAGCCGGGGCGACCACCCCTTCGCCGCGCCGCAGATGGCCGCGCTCGAATCGTTATTGCGCGAAATCATGAACCGGCATGCGATCCCGCCGAAGGGGGTGATCGGGCATTCCGACCTGGCGCCCGATCGCAAGATCGACCCGGGCCCCCGGTTCGATTGGTGGCGCCTCGCGCGCGGCGGCCTTGCGGTGTGGCCTTCGGTCGATGCTCCGGCTGACGGGCCTGCGGACGGCTGGCCCGACAGGTTCGTCGCTGCTGCGGCGCGCTTCGGTTATCCCGCCGATGCGCCCGGCGTCCTGCGGGCCGTCAGGGCGCGGTTCCGGCCCTGGGCAGCGCGGCTGCGTGGCGACGTTGCTTCTCCGGACGGCTGGGATGTCGCCGTGATCGAAAGCCTGGCCCGGGACCACCCCTTCCTTGACCCCGGCGGGGCCGGTGCGTAAATGCCCCCTGCGGATGGCCGGATGGCCGCGGGCGTCAAGCTCGAGGAAAGTCCGGACTCCACTGAGGAACGGCGCCGGGTAACGCCCGGCCGGTGAAAGCCGAGGGACAGCGCCACAGAGAACAGTCCGCCCCGGCTTGTCCGGGGCAAGGGTGAAACGGTGGGGTAAGAGCCCACCGCGGGCCTGGTGACAGGTCCGGCACGGCAAGCCCCGCCGGGAGCAAGGCCAAATAGGAACCGCGTGCGGCGCAAGTCGCAGGGGCCCCTCAGCCCCGAGCAGGTTCGGGTTGGCTGCCAGAGCCGGTCCGCAAGGGCCGGCCCAGATGAATGGCCATCGGGGCGCGCAAGCGCCTTACAGAATCCGGCTTACAGGCCATCCGCATCCACGAATTCCCATCCCGCCCCCTGATCAGGGGCGGGTTTTCCCTATCCGGCCTGTGGATAACTCGGTTGATAAACCCGGGAAGGGCGGTGGATAGGGTGCGTGAACGGGTTTTCATGGGACAGGATGGGATCGCCTGCCCACCAAGGGCCTCGCCATATATAGAGGTGGATCTCCGCGTAATTACTTCATTTGGTATGGCGTGCGATCCGGCCTTGTTTTCTTGGCCTCTCTTGACCCTGCACTGACCATGGTGGACCATTGTGTGAGTAATTTTCCCATTGATTTGCATGAATTCCCACGATATACCATGAAGCAGGGAAGGATGCGGTTCACCCGGACAAGGGGCACCAAGTCCCCGGCGGACACAAAAAACGAGCAGGTTTCATACAGGCCCGCATTCTTCCCCCGAATTACAGGCGTCCCAACGCGAGGCACTCGGCGGACATATCGGCACGCAGGCGGGCGCGGCCACCAAGGCAAGACAGGCGACCCGTGCTGACACCGCACGGGTCGTTTTCGTTTCGGGCAACGCCGGGCAGGAGATAAACGTGGCACGACGTTTCAGGGGCGAAAGCGTCCACAAGGTGGACAGCAAGGGCCGGGTCTCGATCCCGGCCCCGTTCCGGCGCGTGCTTGAAGAGGGGGACCCGGACTGGGTCTCGGGCGGTCAGCCCACGCTGGTTCTGGTCTACGGCATTCCCGGTCGTCGCTGCCTGGAGGGAGATTCGATCAAAGGGATCGAGGCTGTCGACGAACTCATCTCGGACCTGCCGCGATTCTCGCGCGAGCGCGAGGTGCTGGAACGCATCATCAACACCCAGTCGATCTATGCCCAGGTGGACGAGAATGGCCGCATGGTACTGCCCGCCAAGCTGCGGGAACGGATCGGCGTGAAGTCCGAAGCGACCTTTGCCGGGATGGGTGACAAGTTCCAGATCTGGGAGCCGTCGGCCTACGACGACGACATGAACGCCATCGGCGACTGGCTGGGCGACGAGGGGCAGGAGCAGGACATCTTCGCCCTGCTTGATCCCGCAAGGCTGAAATCGTGACGGGCCGGAGGGCGGAAACATGACGCTCGATCCGCATATCCCGGTGCTGCTTGACCCGATCCTGGCGCGGGCCGCGCCGATCCGGGGCACCTGGCTGGACGGTACATTCGGGGCTGGGGGCTATACCCGTGCGCTTCTTGATGCAGGCGCCGACCGGGTCATCGCCATCGACCGCGATCCTAGCGTACTTGCCGAAGCGCGGGACTGGGCCGACGAACTGGGTGACCGGCTGACGCTGGTCGAAGGCAACTTTCAGGATTTGGACCGGATTGCGGGCGATCTGGGCGTGCTGCCGCTCGACGGGGTCGTGCTGGATATCGGTGTCAGCTCGATGCAGTTGGACCGGTCCGAACGCGGCTTTTCATTCATGCATGATGGCCCGCTGGACATGCGCATGGCGCAAAGCGGCACGACCGCGGCCGATCTTGTGAACACCCTGCCCGAACGCGACCTGGCCGACGTGCTGTTCCAGTTCGGCGAGGAACGTGCCGCACGCCGCATCGCGCGCGCCATCGCGACCGACCGCAAGGCAGTGCCGTTTACTCGTACGCGCCAGCTGGCCGGCCTGATCGAACGGGTGATGCCGCGACCGCGCCCCGGGCAGCCGCATCCCGCGACCCGTACATTCCAGGCCCTGCGAATCGCCGTGAACGACGAGCTTGGTGCGCTGGCGCGGGGGCTCCTGGCGGCCGAACGCGCATTGGGGCCGGGCGGAATCCTGGCCGTGGTGACCTTCCATTCGCTCGAAGACCGGATCGTGAAGCGCTTCCTGCGCGCCCGCTCGGGGCAGACCGGTGGCGGTTCTCGCCACGCGCCGGAAGCGCCGGTCGAAGCTGCGCGTTTCAAGCTGCTGACACGCAAGGCGGTCCCCCCTGAAGAGGGCGAGACGTTGAGCAACCCGCGCGCCCGCTCGGCCAAGCTGCGGATGGCCGCGCGCACCGATGTACCCGCCGGAACTGTCGGGCTTGATCAGTTGGGGCTGCCGCCCCTGGGGCAGACTCGCATGGAGGAGAACGGATGAGAACGCTGCTTTACATCGCCGCCAGCGCCCTTGTCGTGGCCTTCGCCGCGTGGGCATACCAGGTGAACTATACCACCCAGGACGCCGTGCAACGGGTCGAGGATCTGCGTGACCGTATCGCCGAAGAGCGCGAGGCGATCGCCATGCTGAACGCCGAATGGGCCTACCTGATCCGGCCCGACCGCTTGCGCGCCCTGGCCGAGATGTACTTTCCCGAACTCGAGCTGATGCCGATGACCGCGGATCATTTCGGCGATCCGGCGATGGTGCCCTATCCGCCGGTGGGCATTCCCCTGCTGGCCGCCAACACCGAGATACAGCCGTGACGCCGCGCCGCCCGCTACGTCCGCTGGCGCGGGTGTTCTCGGCCCGCGCGAAGGGCGAGGATCCGGACGAGATCGAGGCCGAAGAGCGTGCCGCCCGCCTGCGCGCCCGGCACAGGGCGGAACGGCAGCGCGCCGAACACCGCCTGCTGCTGTTGGCCGCAACGTTCTTGCTCGCCTTTGGCACCGTCGCTGCGCGGATGTCTGTGATGGCCGCGTCCGACCCCGAAGAGCCGCGCGTTGCCGCCACTACGCAGCGTGTCGTCGCGCAACGCGCGGACATCGTCGACCGCAACGGCGCGATCCTTGCGACCAACCTGATGACTGCCTCGCTTTACGCGCAACCGCCCGAGATGGTGGACCGCGCAGCAGCGGCCGCCGGGTTGGCCGAGATCTTTCCCGATCTGGACGAGGCGGACCTGCTGCGCAAGTTTTCGGGCAAGCGCAAGTTCATCTGGATCAAGCGCACCATGAGCCCCGAGCAGCGCCAGATGGTCATGGACCTGGGCCAGCCGGGGCTGCGTTTTGGCCCGCGCGAGATGCGGCTTTATCCCAACGGTCGGCTGGCAGCGCATATCCTTGGTGGCTACGGGTTCGGGCGCGAGGATGTCCACGCCGCCGAGATCATAGGGTCCGCCGGGGTAGAGCGCGAGTTCGACACCTTTTTGCGAGACCCTGCCAATGGGGGCCAGCCGCTGCGCCTGTCGATCGACCTGTCGGTGCAGGCCGCGGTCGAGCGGGTTCTTGCGGGCGGCATGCGGCTGATGAACGCCAAGGGCGCCGCCGCCGTGTTGATGGAGGCCCGCACCGGCCGGATCGTCGCCATGGCCTCGCTGCCGGATTTCGATCCGAACCAGCGGCCGGTGCCCCCGACCGAGGGCGACCCGTCGGACAGCCCGCTGTTCAACCGGGCCGCGCAGGGTGTCTACGAACTGGGCTCGACTTTCAAGATATTCACCGTCGCACAGGCGCTGGAAACCGGGATCGCCACGCCCGACACCATCGTCGACACCTCGGGTCCACTGACCTGGGGCAGATTCCGGATTCGCGACTTTCATGACTACGGTCCGTTCCTGACACTGACCGACGTGATCGTCGAATCGTCCAACATCGGGACGGCGCGAATCGCCATGGAACTGGGCGGCGAGCGTCAGAAGGAATTTCTGGGTCGGCTGGGCTTTCTTGATCCTGTGCCCGTCACCTTGCCCGAAGCAAGCAAGACCAAGCCGCTGATCCCCAAGCGTTGGTCCGAAATCTCGACCATGACGATCAGCTATGGCCATGGCCTGGCGGCGACGCCGCTGCACCTGGCAACGGCTTATGCCTCGGTGGTCAACGGCGGTCTTCGGGTGCACCCGACGTTGCTGGCCGATACCGCGCCCCCGTCCGAAGCGGACCGGGTGATCTCGACCGAAACTTCCCGCAAGATCCGACAGATGCTTCGAGCAGTAGTGGAACGTGGCACCGCCTCGCTGGCGGATGTCGACGGGTATCGCGTAGGCGGCAAGACCGGGACGGCGGACAAGCCGAAGCACACCGGCGGGTACTACGACGACAAGGTGATCTCGACCTTCGCGTCGGTCTTCCCGGCCCATGATCCGGAATATGTGCTGGTCGTCAGCCTGGACGAACCCGAGGACCGCAGCGGTCGCGAGCCGCGCCGCACCGCGGGCTGGACGGCGGCGCCTGTCGCCGCCGAAGTGATCCGCCGCATCGCGCCATTGATGAACATGCGCCCCTTGCCTAAAGAGACGCCCGAGGCGTCGCGGACCGCGCGCGCCGGCAACTGAAGCGGGAGGGCGGTCGGTTTGACCAGCGAGGAAAACAGGTCGCGTGATCTCGAGGCGCTGGGCCTGCTGGGCGACGCGCAGCGGGCTGGCGACTGGTCTGCCCCGCGTCGGATCACCGGCCTGTCGGTGGATAGCCGGGACACGCTGCCGGGCCACCTGTTTGCGGCACTACCGGGCAGCCAGATGCACGGCGCCGCCTTCATCAGCTACGCATTGCGCATGGGCGCTGTTGCGGTCCTTACCGATCCCACAGGCCTTGCCCTGGCCGAGGCCGAGGGTCCGCTTCCGGTGCCGGTAGTGGTCGTCGACGACCCCCGCCAGGCGCTGGCCCGTGCCGCCGCACTGTGGTTTGGCGCGCAACCGGACACGATGGTCGCGGTCACCGGAACCAACGGCAAGACCTCGGTCGCGAGTTTCACCCGCCAGATATGGGAGCATCTGCATCTGCCCGCGGTGAACCTGGGCACCACCGGAGTTGAGGGGGCCCTGGCGCGCCCGCTTGGGCATACCACCCCCGAACCGCTGACCTTGCACCGGCTGCTCGCGGAACTGGCCGCCGAAGGCATATCGCATGCGGCGATGGAGGCCTCTTCGCACGGGCTGCGCCAACGCCGACTTGACGGAGTGCGCCTGAGGGCCGCCGGGTTCACGAACCTGACCCGCGACCACATGGATTACCACACCGACGCCGAGGATTACTTCCGCGCCAAGGCGGGTCTGTTTGCGCGGGTTCTGCCGCAGAGTGGCACCGCGGTCCTGAACATCGACGATCCAGCCGGGGCACGGCTGGCGGACATCTGTGCCGAGCGTGGCCAGCGCGTGATCCGCGTCGGCCGTGCCGAGGACGCCGACCTGCGGATTCTGGGCGATCGGTTCGATGCCACCGGGCAGGACCTGCGCTTTGCATGGAAGGGCCGCCCCGAGATGGTGCGCCTGGACCTGATCGGCGGATTCCAAGGTGCGAACGCGCTGGTCGCGGCCGGGCTGGCCATCGGCACCGGCACCGCGCCCGCCGATGCGTTCGCCGCGCTGCCGCACCTGCGCACGGTGCGGGGCCGG
>JBFHFG010000176.1:0-6436 GCA_041583815.1 Halovulum sp. | reverse complement strand
CGACGGCGGCCCGTGGCGGCGGCTGTGCGCGCTGCCGGCGTTCTGGGTAGGGCTGCTGTACAGCCAGCCGTCACTGGATGCGGCCTGGGATCTGGTCAAGGACTGGACCGTGGAAGAGCGGGACACGCTGCGCCGGGATGCCGCCAAGCTGGGCCTGAAGGCGCAGATCCGGGGCCGTTCGATGCAGGACCTCGCGACGGAAGTGCTGGACATCGCCAGGGCCGGTCTGGTCGCGCGGGCACGTCCCGGCGCTGGCGGACTGATTGCGGACGAGACGCATTTCCTGAACGCGCTGCTCGAAATCGTCGAAACCGGGCGCACGCCCTCGGACGAGCTGCTGGAGCGGTTCAACGGCGACTGGAACGGCGACCTAGACCGGATCTACGGCGAGTACAGCTACTAGAACGCGTCGATGTCGGGGGTCAGGCGCGGGTCCGGCCCCCAGCGGTTCGGGCCACGCTGGCCGGGCATGCACAGAAGCAGGATCACCACGGCGATACCGAACAGCAGGCCCATTCCGAATGCGGCGGCGCCGATCACGTATAGCGGGATCGCCAGGAACGGGATGGCCAGCAGCCAGCCGGGCCGTCCGGTATCGTGCAGCCGCCGCGCGCCTGCAGCCAGTGTCGGCAACAGGAATGCCACCCCGACGCCGGTGGTGATCATCTTGGTGTCCAGAAACATCTCGAGCGGGATGGCGAGGAACCCCACGATCACCGTGAACAGGTAGAACCACCAGAACTCGGCCCGAGTGGCGCGTCCGCCAAAGATCAGGAACTTCTCAAGGCAGGTCATGATCGCCTTGCCCATACCCATGCTCATGCCCATTCGCCCCCAAACGGCTTGTTGTTGGGCAGAAAAGACACGAAAAATCGTGTTATGGCAACGTGTTCACGAAGATTTGCCGCCGCCGCCGATGCGCGGCTCGGTTCCGGCACGCAGGCGGGCCAGGTTGGCGCGGTGGGTCCACCAGATCAACGCGGCCATCACCAGCGCCGCCAGCGCATCGCGTGGGCTGCCGACAAGCAGCATCCAGACCGGGGCCAGAGTTGCCGCCACCAGCGCCGAAAGCGACGAAATCCGGAAGATCAGCGCCGTCACCAGCCAGGTCGCGCAGGTCGCCAACCCGGCAAACGGTGCCAGCGCCAGCAGGATGCCGAGATAGGTCGCGACACCCTTGCCGCCCCTGAAGCCCAGCCAGACCGGAAACAGGTGACCCAGGAACGCGCCCACGCCAGCAATCGGCGCGGCCGAAGGCGCCAGCCACAACGCCAGAAGCACCGCGATGGCGCCCTTGCCGCTGTCCAGGATCAGGGTCGCCAGCGCCGCGCCCTTGTGGCCGGTGCGCAGCACGTTCGTCGCGCCGATATTGCCCGAACCGATCTGCCGCAGGTCGCCCAAGCCCAGCGCGCGGGTGATGACGATACCGAACGGGATCGCGCCCAGAAGATACCCCCCACGGGCCGCCAGTAGCCAGGTCATGCCGTGCTCCGATCAAAGACGACGCGCCCACCGGCGATGGTCAGCAGCACGCGGCCCTGCATTCGTCGTCCGTCATAAGGCGTGTTCCGCGATTTCGAGCGCAGCGTGTAACGGTCCATGATGAACGGTGTGTCCGGATCGAACAGGATCAGGTCGGCGGGCGCACCCACGGCCAACCGACCTGCGGGCAGGCCCAACCGCTTGGCGGGGTTCAGCGCGAGCGCCCGGAACAGGTGGGGCAGGTCGAGATGCCCCGCGTGGACCAGTTGCAGGCAGGCGGGCAGCAGGGTTTCAAGGCCCACCGCGCCGGAGGCCGCGATCTCGAATGGCAGGCGCTTGCTTTCCTCGTCCTGCGGCGTGTGCATCGAACTGATGATGTCGATGACGCCGTCGGCCAGCGCCTGCACCGTCTCCATCCGGTCGGATTCGGAGCGCAGCGGCGGCTTGACCTTGAAGAAAGTACGGTAATCCTCGACGTCGAATTCGTTCAGCGTCAGGTGATGGACCGAGGTGCCGGCTGTCACGTCCAGCCCTTGCGCCTTGGCGCGGCGGATCACCTCGATCCCCGGGGCGCAGGTCACCTGGTCGGCGTGGTAGCGCACGCCGGTCATCTCGACCAGGGCGAGGTCGCGCTCCAGCTGCATCCGCTCGGCCATCGGGCTGACCGAGGGCAGGCCCTGCTTGGCGGCGAACGGCCCCGAGGTCATGCAGGCGCCCTTGCTGAGGCCCGGTTCCTGCACGTGGGCGATGATCAGCGCGTCGAGGCCCTTGGCATATTGCATCGCGCGCAGCAGCACCTTGGGGTCCTGCACCGGGCGGTCGGCATCGGTGAAGGCGACAGCGCCTGCATCGCGCAGAAAGCCGATCTCGGTCATCTCGCGCCCTTCGCGGCCCTTGGTCAGGGCGGCCATGGGGCGGACATGGACCGGCGCGACCTCGGCGGCGCGGCGCGAGGCGAATTCCAGCAGTTCAGGCGTATCGGTGACCGGGGTGGTGTCGGGGCGCGTGACCATCGTCGTCACGCCACCCGCCGCCGCCGCAAGGCCCGCCGTGCGATAGCTTTCCTTGTGCCGCTCGCCCGGCTCGCCGATCTTGACGCCGATATCGACGATGCCCGGCGCGAGGCACTTGCCTCGGCAATCGATGGCGCCCTCGGGCGTGGCGTCGGTAAAGCCCGTTATCAGGCCGTCTTCGACGATGACGCCGCCGGGGCGGACTTCGCCCGCTTCGGGATCGATCAGACGAGCGTTGGAGAGGATCAGGCGGTCAGGCATTGCGCGCCTCCCTCAAATTGCGGGCCAGCAGATCCATCGCGGCCATGCGGACGGCGACGCCCATCTCGACCTGTTCCTGGATGACGCTGTGATTGATGTCGTCGGCCAGCAGGCCGTCGATTTCGACCCCGCGGTTCATCGGGCCGGGGTGCATGACGATGGCGTCGGGTTTGGCGTAGGCCAGTTTCTCGGCGTCGAGGCCGAAGCGGTGATAGTACTCGCGTTCCGAGGGGATGAACCCGCCGTCCATGCGTTCGCGCTGCAGGCGCAGCATCATCACCACGTCGGCGTCCTTCAGACCCTCGCGCATGTCGTCGGTGGTTTCCGAAACCATCTGGTCGAGGCCCGAGGGCATCAGGGTCTTGGGACCGACGAGGCGGACCCGGTTCTCCATCAGGCCGAGCAGGATCATGTTCGAGCGGGCCACGCGGGAATGGGCGATGTCGCCGCAGATCGCCACGGTCAGCCGGTGCAGGCGGCCCTTGCGGCGGCGGATCGTCAGCGCATCGAGAAGTGCCTGGGTCGGATGCTCATGCTGCCCGTCGCCGGCGTTCAGCACCGCGCAGTTCACCTTGGAGGCCAGCAGGTTCACCGCGCCGGATTGCGGATGGCGCACGACGATCAGGTCGGGGTGCATGGCGTTCAGGGTCAGCGCGGTGTCGATCAGCGTCTCGCCCTTGGAGATGGAGCTGGCCTGCATCGCCATGTTCATCACGTCCGCGCCCAGCCGCTTGCCGGCCAGTTCGAAACTGGCCTGGGTACGGGTGGAGTTCTCGAAGAACATGTTGATCTGGGTGAGACCCTTGAGCACCGGCTCGGGCGCGGTGCCGCCCCGATTGGCGGTGGCATAGGTCTCGGCCAGGTCAAGAAGCGTGGTGATATCGGCGGGGGAGAGCCCCTCGATCCCCAGCAGATGGCGGTGCGGAAACATCGGCGCGGCGGTCCTTTCCGGGAAAGTCGCGGCGGGTATAGCACGGGGGGCAGGGGCGGCAAGGGTTGCGGGCGGCGACAAGGGGTGATCCGGCGGAGGCGCTGGCGCGCCATTGCTTTCCTCCCCATCCCGCCGGGGGCGGGACGGGGCCCGCCGCCACGTTCCGTCGGGTCCGCGTTGCGCATGGTCTTTCAACTCGCCTCGGGCCCGGCTACGGTCGGGCGCATGAGCAGTCCCGCCGAATCCCTGACGCCCGAGGACGCGCTGGCCGCGCTTGTCTGGCAGATCGAGATGGGCGCGGACGAGGCGATCCTGGACGCGCCCGTCGACCGCTACGAACAGGCCGCCGCCCGGGCCGCCGCGCCGACGCGGGCCGCTGCGCCCGTCGTGGTTCCCGAAGCCGTTCGGCCCGAGGCCGAGGCGGAGCGCCTGGCGCTGGCCGCACCCGACCTGAACGCCCTGCGGGCCGTCATCGACGGTTTCGAGGGATGCGCGCTGAAGCGCGGCGCCCGCAACACGGTCTTTGCGGATGGCGTGCCCGGTGCGCGGGTGATGATCATTGGCGAGGCGCCGGGACGGGACGAGGACGTGCAGGGCAAGCCTTTTGTCGGCCGATCCGGGCAATTGCTGGACAGGATGTTCGCCGCGATCGGGCTGAGCCGACAGGCCGAGGACCCGGCACAGGCGTTGTACATCACAAATACGGTTCCGTGGCGGCCACCGCAGAACCGCGATCCTTCGGCCGAGGAGATGACCATCATGCTACCCTTCCTGCGCCGGCATATCGCGCTGGCGGCGCCCGAGTTCCTTGTCGTCATGGGCGCCCCCGCCGCGCGCACCGTGTTGCAGACCACCAGCGGCATCACCCGACTGCGCGGTCAGTGGCACGAGGCGCTTGGCCTGCCGGTGCTGCCGATGAACCACCCCGCCGCGCTGCTGCGCGATCCACTGAAGAAGCGCCTGGCCTGGGCAGATCTGCTGGCGCTGAAGGCACGCCTGTCATGAGGATCCTCGCCTTTTCCGACCTGCATCATTCCCGCGTGAAAGCCGAGGCCATCGTCGAGGCCAGCATCGACGCCGATCTTGTCATCGGCGCTGGGGACTTCTGCAACATGCGCGAGGGGCTGGAGGGCGCGATGTCTCTGCTCGCCGACATCCGCCGCCCGATGGTCTTCGTTCCTGGCAATGCCGAAAGCGCCGACGAACTGCGCGACGCTGCACATGAGGGCATGGCTGTGCTGCATGGCGAGCGGATGGACATCGGCGGGGTCACGATCTTCGGCCTTGGCTATGGCGTGCCGGTGACGCCGTTCGGCGACTGGTCCTGCGATCTGACTGAGGATGACGCCGCCGCCATGCTGAAGAACTGCCGCAGCGCCGATATCCTGGTCACGCATTCGCCGCCCAGGGGCGTGGGCGACCGCACCTCGACCGGGGCCTCGGTCGGGTCGACCGCGATCCGCGCGGCGATCGAGCGAATCGCGCCGCCGCTGGCGTTGTGCGGCCATGTGCACGACAGCTGGGGGCAAAGCGGCACGATCGGCGCCACTCAGGTGCATAACCTGGGTCCCCGGCCCAACTGGTTCGAGGTCTGACATGGAGACCCGTGAGCAGGCCCGGGAATTCATCCCGGTTCGTATCGCAGTGCTGACCGTATCCGACACGCGCACCCTGTCCGAGGACCGCTCGGGGCAGGTGCTGGTGGACCGCTTGACCGAGGCGGGGCACGTCCTGGCGGACAGGGATATTGTCACCGACGACCGCGACCGGATCGCGGTACGCCTGCGCCAGTGGATCGCCGCGCCCGATGTCGATGTGGTCATATCAACCGGGGGCACGGGGCTGACGGGACGCGACGTGACCGTCGAGGCGCACAGGGATGTCTATGAGAAGGAGATCGATGCATTCGGTACGGTTTTCACCCATGTCTCGATGGCCAAGATCGGCACCTCGGCCGTGCAGAGCCGGGCGACGGGCGGGGTTGCGGGCGGGACCTATCTATTCGCGCTGCCCGGCTCGCCCGGGGCGTGCAAGGACGCTTGGGACGGGATCCTGGCGCAGCAGTTGGATTACCGCCACATGCCGTGCAACTTCGTGGAAATCATGCCCCGGCTGGACGAGCACAAGCGCCGCAAATGAACGAAATGTCCGCATTTCCGTTGTACGGTCCCGGTGACGCCCCGGGAGAGACTCGCGGGGCGCTGGTCGCCGTGCGCGATCCGCTGGGGCGTGAGCTGATGCAGCTTCGCGACGACCGCGAGGGCATTGCGCATCCGGGATGTTGGGGGTTCTTCGGCGGCGGGGTCGAGGCGGGAGAAACGCTGATCGAGGCGGCGCTGCGCGAATTGGACGAGGAAACCGGTTTGCGCCTTCCAGCCGAGGCGCTGCGCCCGTTCGGGCAGGTGCAATCGCAATCCGCCCGCAGGTCGCGTCTGTTCGTTTTCACCGCGACGCTGGATATCGGGCCAGCGGATATCCGGCTGGGCGAAGGGGCGGGGTTTGCCTTTCTGGGCCCCGCGCAGGTGCGCGCACTGCCGCTGGTCCCGGTGCTGGTGCCCCTGATCGAGGCTTATCTGGCAGTCTGATTGCCCCTGACGCCGCCAACCGGCGCCTTGCCGCGCGCACCAGGGGCCGGATTGCACGGTAACCTGCCAACCTTTTCTCATTTCTCGGAAAATTTTTACTCGGGTTCCGTCCGCGGTTGCGTACTATGGTGATACCGGGCGTAGATTGGCTGTTTGGCAGCCCT
>JBFHFG010000175.1:0-6449 GCA_041583815.1 Halovulum sp. | reverse complement strand
GGAGGCGGGCGTCGACATCGACGCCGGAAATGCGCTGGTGGAACGCATCAAACCGGCGGCGGCATCGACCGCGCGTCCCGGGACGATGGCGGGGCTGGGAGGCTTTGGCGCATTCTTCGATCCGCGGGCGGCAGGCTATGTCAATCCGCTGCTGGTGGCCGCGACCGATGGGGTCGGTACCAAGTTGCGCCTGGCCATCGATGCCAAGCAGCTTTCCGGGGTCGGCATCGACCTGGTGGCCATGTGCGTCAATGACCTGGTCTGCCAAGGCGCCGAGCCGCTGTTCTTTCTGGACTACTTCGCGACCGGCAAGCTGTCGGTGGACGAAGCCGCATCCGTGGTGGACGGTATCTCGGAAGGCTGCCGCCGCGCCGGCGCCGCGCTGATCGGCGGCGAAACGGCCGAGATGCCGGGCATGTACGCGCCGGGCGATTTCGACCTGGCCGGATTTGCCGTCGGCGCGGTCGAGCGTGACGCGGTCCTTCCCGCACAGGTCGAGGCGGGCGACGTGCTTCTGGGCCTTGCATCGGACGGCGTGCATTCGAACGGCTATTCGCTGGTGCGCCGGACCATCGAACGCAGCGGCCTAGCACTGGATGCCCCTGCCCCGTTCGGCGGCGGCACGCTGGGCGCGGAACTGCTGACCCCGACGCGGATTTATGTTGCCGCGGCACAGGCCGCGATCGCCGCGGGCGGCGTTCACGCGCTGGCACACATCACCGGCGGTGGCATCACCGAGAACCTGCCGCGTGTCCTGCCCGAGGGGTTGGGCGCGGACATCGACCTTGCCGCATGGGAGCGTCCGGGCATCTTCCGCTGGCTGATCGGGACCGCGAACCTGGATCAGGCCGAAGCGCTGAAGACCTACAACTGCGGCATCGGCATGATCGCCGTGGTTGCCGAGGACGCCGTCCGCGGGATCGAGGCTGCGCTGCAAAGCGAAGGTGAGACCGTGTACCGGTTGGGCACCGTCACCGAGGGTGCGGGGGTTCGCTACACCGGCAGCTTCGCATGAGCCGGACCCGGACGGCGATTCTGATCTCGGGCACCGGGTCGAACATGGTCCGGCTGGTCGAAAGCATGCAGGCCGATGACCACCCGGCCGAGGCGGCGCTGGTGCTGTCGAACCGGGCCTCGGCGAAAGGGCTTGAGACTGCCGCGAAGCTGGGTGTCGAAACCGTGGTGATCGATCACCGCGGAAAGTCCCGCCCCGAGTTCGAGGCCGAGATCGACGCGGCCTTGCGCCACGCGGGTATTGAACTGGTCTGCCTGGCCGGGTTCATGCGCATCCTCACCGCGGATTTCGTCCGCGGATGGGAAGGCCGGATGCTGAACATCCATCCCTCGCTTCTGCCCCTGTTTCGGGGGCTGGACACCCATGCGCGCGCGATCGAGTCGGGTATGGCGATCCACGGCTGCACCGTGCACGAAGTAACGGCGGATCTGGACGCGGGCCCGATCCTGGGTCAGGCGGTGATCCCGATTCTTCCCGAAGACACGCCCGACAGCCTGGCCACGCGGCTGCTGCCGGTCGAGCACAGGCTTTATCCCGAGGCGCTGCGCCGCTTTTCCGCCGGGGAACGCGCGCCCTTCGCCCTGCTCTGACATCATGGCGCGGCCGGTCGACGCGATCCGAAATCTTGGCCCGAAGTCCGTGGAAAGCTTTGCGCGGGCCGGTCTGACCTCGGCCGAGCAGGTGATCGAACTGGGCGCGGACGAAACCTATCGGCGCCTGCTGGCCGCTGGCAGCCGCCCGCATTTCATCGGTTACTACGCCCTGGTCATGGGTCTTCAGGGGCGGCCGTGGAACGATCTGTCCCCGGATGAGAAGACCGAGCTGCGCAAGCGGTTCGACGCAATCGTGGGCGACACGAAAAAGGGCCGCTCCGAGATCGAAGCGGCCCTTGATGCCTTGGGCGTCGTGGAACCCCGGACTTAGCCGACCAGTTCCAGACCCGAGAAGAAGAACGAGATTTCCTCGGCGGCGGTGTCCAGCGCGTCCGAACCGTGGACCGAATTCTCGCCGATCGACAGGGCGAAGTCCTTGCGGATGGTGCCGTCGGCAGCTTCGGCCGGGTTGGTCGCGCCCATCACTTCACGGTTTTTGGCAACGGCATCTTCGCCTTCCAGGACCTGCGCGACGATCGGGCCCGAGCTCATGAACTCGACCAGCTCGCCGTAGAACGGGCGATCTTTGTGGACGGCGTAGAACTGACCGGCCTGTGCCGGGGTCAGGTGGACGCGCTTTTGCGCGATGATGCGCAGGCCCGCCTCTTCCAGTTTGGCGTTGATCTTGCCGGTCAGGTTCCGCTTGGTCGCGTCGGGCTTGATCATCGAGAACGTGCGTTGGGTCGCCATATCGGGGAGTCCTTGTCTTTGGATTCTTGGTTATGGAAAGTTTCGCGGGGGAGCTAGCACGGCAGGCGCAGGCGATAAAGGGTCAATTGCCAGCGCCGTTGACAGCCGCCCGGGAAGTGTCCAAACCCGGCACATGCTCAGGATCGAAGATATCAGCTATGCGATTGCCGGCAAACCCTTGTTCGAGGGCGCCAGTGCAACGATTCCCGCCGGTCACAAGGTCGGGCTTGTCGGCCGCAACGGCACCGGCAAGACGACGCTGTTCAAGCTGATCCGCGGAGAACTGTCGCTGGACGGCGGCAGGATCGACCTGCCCCGCCTGTCGCGCATCGGCGGCGTCGCGCAGGAAGTCCCGTCAAGCGAGACAAGCCTGCTCGACACCGTGCTGGCCGCCGATACCGAGCGCGCGGCGTTGATGACTGAATCCGAGACGGCGACCGACCCGCACCGGATCGCCGAGATCCAGACCCGGCTGGTCGATATCGACGCCCACTCGGCCGAGGCGCGGGCCGGATCGATCCTGAACGGCCTGGGGTTCGATGCGGTGGCGCAGCAACGGCCGTGCAGCGATTTCTCGGGCGGCTGGCGCATGCGCGTCGCGCTGGCGGCGGTGTTGTTCTCGGCCCCCGACGTGCTGTTGCTGGACGAACCGACGAACTACCTGGACCTCGAGGGCACGCTGTGGCTTGAAACCTACCTGTCGCGTTATCCGCACACGGTTCTGGTGATCAGCCATGACCGGCAGTTGCTGAACCGGGCGGTGGGCGCGATCCTTCACCTGGATCAGCGCCAGTTGACGCTTTACCAGGGGAATTACGACAGTTTCGCCCGGCAGCGTCGCGCCAAGGCTGAACAGGCCGCTGCCTTCGCGAAGAAACAGGAAGCGCAGCGCGCGCACATGCAGTCCTTTGTGGACAGGTTCCGGGCCAAGGCCTCGAAGGCGCGTCAGGCGCAGTCGCGGCTCAAGGCACTGGAAAAACTGGAGCCGATCAAGCTGATCACCGACCAGGCGGTCGCCCAGTTCGATTTCCCCCAACCCGAAGAGCTTTCGCCGCCGATCGTGCGGCTGGAGGACGTGTCGGTCGGTTACGGCGGCCCCCCGGTCCTGCGCGGGCTGAACCTGCGCATCGACCAGGACGACCGGATCGCGCTGCTGGGCAACAACGGACAGGGAAAATCCACGCTATCCAAGCTGATCGCGGGTCGGCTTGCGCCGACGGACGGCACGGTCACGACTTCGTCCAAGTTGCGCATCGGGTATTTTGCGCAGCACCAGGTGGACGAACTGCACCTGGATGAAACACCGCTCCAGCACATCCGGCGCGAGCGCCCCGAAGAGGCACCCGCCAAGCTGCGCGCGCGGCTGGCCCGCGGCGGGATCGGCGCGGATATCGTCGAAACCCTGGTCGCCAAGCTGTCCGGCGGTCAGAAGGCACGGCTGAGCCTGATCCTGGCGACGCTGGACGCGCCCCACCTGGTTATCCTGGACGAGCCGACCAACCACCTGGATATCGAAAGCCGTGAAGCGCTGGTCGAGGCGCTGACGGAATACTCCGGGGCGGTGATCCTGGTCAGCCACGATCCGCATCTTGTCGGCCTGGTCGCTGACCGGCTGTGGCTGGTAAAGGGCGGCCGCGTCTCACCTTGGGATCAAGACCTCGACGCCTATCGCCGGATGCTGCTGGGCCAGCCCGCCAAGAAACCTGCGCGCGAAAAGCCGGCGAAGGAAAAGTCGGCATCGAACGGGTCCGCGCCGAAAAAGCCCGCACGCCCCGCCGCGCCGCTGTCCGACCTGCGCTCGGAAGTGCGCAAATGCGAGGAACGCGTGCAGAAGCTGGAACAAATGCGCGACAGCGTGGACGCGCGGCTGGCCGATCCGGGCTTCTACCACAAGGTCGCCCCGGCAGAATTCGAGAAGTGGCAGAAGAAGCGTGCCGAGATTGCCGAAGGCCTCGACCGTGCCGAGTCGCTGTGGATGCGGGCGCTGGAACGGCTTGAGGCCGCGGGCGAGACCGCATGATCGAGGTCGCGCTCACGGCGTTCGTGACGATGTTCGTCATTATCGATCCGATCGGCCTGTCGCCGCTGTTCGCAGCACTGACGCAAGGCATGGACAAGGTGACGCGCCGCCGCTCGGCCCGGCGGGCCGCGCTGATCGGGTTCGGCGTGTTGGCGGTGTTCGGTATCGCGGGCGAACGCCTTCTGGACGTCATCGGCATCGGCTTTCCCGCGTTCCGGATCTCTGGCGGGATCCTGCTGTTCCTGATCTCGGTCGAGATGCTGTTCGATCGCCGGACCGAACGCCGCAGCAAGGCCGTCGATACGGCCGAAGCCGAGCATGATGGCCCCGACCCCTCGGTCTTCCCGATGGCGGTGCCGCTGCTGGCGGGTCCGGGCGCGCTGGCAACGATCATCCTGCTGATGGGGCAGAATCGCGGCGATTACGCGATGCAGGCCGCGATCCTGGCAACCACTGGATCCGTCGTTCTGCTGACCTATGTGGGAATGCGCGCAAGTTCGCTGCTGGAACATGTCCTGGGACAGAATGGCATCAACGTGATCACCCGGCTGCTGGGGATGCTTCTGGCGGCGCTTTCTGTGCAGTTCGTGATCGACGGGCTGCGCGACGTCGGGGCGCTGGCCCCGCTTGGCAGCTGAGAGGGAACGTGAGCGGAGACGACTACGCGCGCTTGTTTTACCTGCTGTTGCTGCTGGCGTTCATCGTGGGCTTTGCGCTGTGGCGCAGGCGGGGCGTTCGCGGGGGCCGCGCATTGCAGCAAGCGCTGATCTGGTTGGGAATCTTTGCCTCGTTCGTGGTGCTCTATGGTCAGCGCGACATCCTGAACCGCGAATTGTTCCCGCGCGAGGCCCGGCAGGTCGATCCGCAGACCATCGCGCTGAACCGGACACCCGCGGGAAGTTTCCTGACGATGGCGACGGTGAACGGCGTCCGGGTCCGGTTCCTGATCGACACCGGCGCCACGGATATCGTGCTGACGATGGAAGATGCCGCTCGCGCCGGGTTCGACCATGACGCGTTGCGGTTCACCGGCCGCGCCTCGACCGCGAACGGAACTGTCCGCACAGCCGATGTTACCCTGGACACGCTGGAATTCGCGGGCCGCATCGACCACGACATCCCGGCTTCGGTCAACGAAGGCGAACTCGGCGTCTCGCTGCTCGGCATGGCCTATCTGAACCGTTTCGACCGGATCGAGATCCGTGGCGACCGCATGCTTCTGGTCGAGGATTAACAGCCGCGACAGCGCACCGTCCCTGTGCTATCCCGGCCTGGAGGCAGGAGGAATACGCAATGGGCGACGGAGCAGTATCCTATCTGGTCCCCTTTATCGGGCTGACTGCGGCCACGCTGGTTTTCTTTGACGCCGGGCGCCGGACCGCCTCCAGCGTGTCGGGGCTGGTGGTGATGCTGGGGCTGTATCTCGGCTCGCTTCTGCTGGTCGACTACCTGCCCGGATCCAGCCAGAGAGAGGCCCGGTCGAACCTGCCGCGCGTGCGGTCGCTGGTTGCAAATGACGTGACATTGCGCCGCTCGTTCGATGGCCATTTCTACAGCGATGTCGAGGTCGAGGGCACGCCGGTGCGCTTCGTCGTCGATACCGGTGCGACAGTGGTGATCCTGACGCGCGACGATGCGCGAAAAATCGGGCTGGACCCTGACGCGCTGGATTACTCGGGCCGCGCACGCACCGCCAATGGCGAGGTGCGCATGGCGCCCGTCACGCTCAAGGAGATGACCCTGTCCGGCGTGACCATGAACAACGTCCGCGCCGCCGTGAATGGCGGACGACTGGATACGTCGTTGCTGGGGATGAGTTTTCTGCGGCGCTTCGACGGTGTGGAGATGCGCGACAACCGGATGGTGCTCAGGACCCGGTAGAGGCCTTCTCGGTCCAGCGCCCGCCTTCCTGCGCCCAGTATTTCCCGGTCAGCCCGGCATCGCGCACCGCGATCCAGTCTTCGCGCGCGGCGGAAAGCTCGGCCTCGTTGCCGCCGTCGAACAGCAGGCAGATGCGGTCCCAGGCCGCGGCCTCGGAGGGGTCCACCCGGGCACCGCCCGCCAGCATCAG